>RFZT01000122.1 GCA_009920585.1 bacterium | reverse complement strand
TCGGTCGGTCTTGCTTTGATGATGCTTGTCGCGGTTGGAGTCCGGATACGAATCAAGGACTCGATAATGCAGACGATTCCGGCACTACTTTATCTAGTTCTTCAGGTTTACCTCAGCCTAGCAGCGTTCTGATATCAGGCTTTGCTAAAGAATCGCGATAGCCACGCACACCGCAAGTACGGTGAGGGACGGTAGGGCTTTTTTAATCGGGTCTTTCACTTTCAGGTGCATCACGAAGGCCCCCAGCATAAGTAACCCCATGCCCATGGCTGCCGGTTGGGTTATCGGGGGAAACCAGATGCCAGCAATGAGGGCGGTTGCTAGGCTGATTTTGAGAAATCCGATGACGCAGAAAAGCCAGAATGGAAGTCCGTACACCGCAAATTCCTCACGCATGTTTTTGGCACCCCCACCGCGATAGGCGGTTGCTTTGCCCGATCGAAGTAACCAGACATTCAGAATTCCGAGGGCGACAATTAACTGCAAGATAATGCGAGGGATTTCCATAGTGTTGAAATTACCATGGGCTTCGTAATCGGTTTTCGCAAGAGAATCAGATCAAGCTATGGGCGTAAGGCGCTATTGAGCGGGGTTCCGTTGAATCGAGGCACAAATATTTGTTGCCGCGTCCTAGCACGGTTCGTATCTCACATGTCTTATTTTTCGTATGTACTTCAAAGTCGATTATCGCCCCCTACCCTCACCTTAATGACTCCTTCCGCCAGATCCCCGCATGCTGCAGGTGCAACGATGACCCGTGAGGATCAAGTGCGACCTAGGAGAGATGCACTGATGTATCAGCAATGGTACGACTTGCTTTTCCTTCACTGGGAGTATTCGGTTCAGGCCATTCAATCGACTTTGCCGGATGGGTTGTTTGTGGATACTTTTGAAGGCAGGGCCTACCTTGGCATTGTTCCATTCTTCATGCGGAAAATCCGTCCGCGATTTTTACCAGCAGTTCCAGGAATCTCGGATTTTTTGGAAATGAACTTGCGAACTTATGTCGTTGATCGGGCGGGTGTGGCTGGAGTGTGGTTCTACTCGCTCGATGCTAACCAATGGCTTGCGGTAAAAATCGCCAGACGTTTTTTTAATCTCCCTTACGAGCATGCAAGGATGAAATCCTCTCGAACTCCGGAAGGTCTCATCCAATTTGAATCCAAGCGCATTGGTCCTCAGGAAAACGATCTCGTGTGTGCCTTTGATTACGCCGCTGGTTCGGAATTGGCGAGGCCTGCGTACGGTTCACTGGAGTTCTTTCTCGTCGAACGTTACCGGCTTTATTCCAATACGACTAGTGGATTGCGCCGTGGTCAGGTTGCCCACGAACCGTATCCATTGTGTCATGCGGAAGTAACGAGGTGGGATGAAAATCTGTTGAGGTTGGACGGGTTCGCGCCCACGGGACGTAGGCCTGATCACGTTGTCATGTCGCGAGGGGTGGATGTTACCATTTATCCGCTCGAGCGCGTGAGCCCCTAGCAGTGTGGAACCGAGGCTATGGAACTTCAGCAAAAACTCGAAATCCTCGCCGATGCGGCAAAGTATGATGCCTCGTGTGCGAGCAGCGGAGCCGCGCGCAAGGACTCACGAGGTGGTAAAGGCGTTGGCTCCACGGGGGGGGCGGGTATATGCCATTCTTATGCGCCCGATGGTCGCTGTATTTCTCTGTTGAAGGTGCTCCTCACGAATGCGTGTCTCTACGACTGCCATTACTGCATCAATCGCCGCTCCAGCAATGTGCAGCGGGCCCGATTTACTCCGGATGAAGTCGTGCAGCTCACGCTCGATTTTTATAAGCGCAATTACATTGAAGGCCTTTTCCTCAGTAGCGGCATCATTCGCAGTGCGGACTACACGATGGAACTGGTCATCGATGTCGCGCGGAAGTTGCGCGAGGAACATCATTTTCGCGGTTACATCCATCTCAAGACCATTCCCGAGGCTTCACCATCTCTTATTGAGTTGGCGGGACGCTACGCGGACCGCATTAGCATCAATATCGAGTTGCCCACTCAGGAAGGCCTAACGAAGCTTGCGCCGGAAAAAAATCTCGCCCGCACTCAGGATGCCATGGGTCACATCCGCAACAAAATCGACGAACGCCATGCTGACAAGCGGAAGCCGGATGCGCCGAAACCTCCGCCCTTTGCCACCGGCCAGAGCACGCAAATGATCGTGGGGGCCGATGATTCCACCGATGCGGTGATCTTGCGGCGTGCCGATGTGCTTTATGGCGACTACCATTTGCGACGCGTGTATTACTCGGGATTCAGTCCGATTCCCGAGCCCTCATTGCTGCTCCCGATCAAGGCTCCGCCACTGGTCCGTGAGCACCGGCTTTATCAAGCGGATTGGTTACTGCGTTTTTATGGTTTCAGGGTTGATGAAATCACCACGGACGCCTCGCCCAATCTCGACCTGCACCTTGACCCCAAGCTCGCGTGGGCGCTCCGCAATCGTGCGGTTTTTCCCGCCGATGTGAACAAGGCTTCACGTGAAAGCCTGCTTCGTGTCCCTGGGCTTGGTGTGCGAAATGTGAACCGCATCCTAAGCGCGAGACGATATACGCGACTTCGGCTCGCCGATCTCCTGCGTCTGCGTGTGCCGATGAAAAAAGTGATGCCATTTATCATTGCCGCTGACCACAATCCTGCGCGACTCGGGTTGGATGATGAGGCGCTGCGCGCCCGATTTTTACCTCCACCCCGTCAGACGGAACTGGACTTCGACGCGTCGATGGCGGTCCCTAGTGATATCGACTCCGCTCGCACAGGTCAGATGTAGCGATGCGCACGGTCGTCATCCAACCCGTTTTTGAGGCATGGCGTGAGTCCGCTCGCGAACTTCTTGCCCTGCGTGTGCCTCCCTCCGAGGTTCTTTGGGCTGATGATGCCCAGGAGCCCGCTCTCTTTGGTCCCTCAAACGAGACCTTGCCTCGTGTTGCCGTGCCGAATGTGCCGTCCGCTTTTCTCGATATGGCACGAAGTGTTGCCGCGCACACCGATGCGCGGCGGTGGAGCGTGCTTTACCGCGTGCTCTGGAGACTCACGCATGGCGACGAACGACACCTCCTCGCCATCTCGACGGACCCCGATATGCGCCAAGTCCAGCAGTGGTGCAAGGCGATCGGTCGCGATATTCACAAGATGCATGCCTTTGTCCGATTTCGTCTCGTGGGCAACGACGCAATCACGGGTCGCGAGCAATTTGTCGCGTGGTTTGAGCCCGAATATCGCATTGTCCGCTTGGCTGCGGGCTTTTTTGAAAAGCGTTTTGCTGGCATGGATTGGTCGATTCTTACGCCACACGAGTGTGTGCATTGGGATGGATCTGCGATTCACTTTACTCTCGGAGTCTCGCGTAGCGCCGCCCCTGATGACGATGCCCTCGATGACCTGTGGCGGACCTATTACCGGAGTATTTTCAATCCTGCACGTCTGAAAGTGCGAGCGATGCAAGCCGAGATGCCAAAGAAATATTGGAAAAATCTTCCTGAGGCCTCGCTCATCACTGAACTGATCGCCGAGAGCGGCGGTCGCGTCGAAAAAATGCTGACCACCGATTTGAGGCCTGCCAAGCCTGCGCCTAAGAACGCCTATCTCGATTCGCTTCGAAAAATGAACGCACTCGATTCCCCATCGCTGCCCCCCACACAGGAACCATGAAAGGAATCAAAAAAACGAACCTGCCCGAGAAGACTTGTATCGTCTGTGGGCGACCCTTCACATGGCGAAAGAAATGGGAGAAAGTGTGGGAAGAGGTCAAATATTGCAGCGACCGGTGTCGGATGACGAAGCGGCGTCCAAGTGGATCTTCTTAAAAATCGGCACCTTTCTTGACTCGTTCCCATGACACCTCTTTTTCAGCGCTACTTGGGCATCGACTACTCGGGGGCGCAAACTCCTTCGAGCAGTCTCCCTGGTCTCCGCGTTTATTCCGCAACCCGATCCGAATCTCCCACGGAAATTGAACCGCCCCCAAGTGCTCGAAAGTATTGGACCCGTCGAGGGCTTGCTGAGTGGCTCGCCGTAGCACTTCAAGAGGGACCACCCACGATCGTTGGCATCGACCACGCTTTTTCGTTTCCGTTGCGTTATTTCGAAATGCATCAACTTCCCTTGGATTGGGGCGCCTTCCTTGATGACTTCCATTTGCATTGGCCAACAGATGACGATGGTATGTATGTCGATTTCATTCGCGACGGATTGTATGGCAAAGGCTCCGCGCGGAGTGGCAATGCCCGATGGAGGCGACTCACGGAAGAACGCTGTCGCGCCAAGTCGGTGTTTCATTTTGACGTTCAAGGCAGCGTCGCCAAGTCTACCCATGCGGGACTTCCTTGGTTGCGTTTTCTTCGCCAGAAACTCGGCCACCAACTTCACTTCTGGCCGTTTGAGGGGTGGATGCCACCGCCGGGCCGATCCGTCATCGTCGAGGTTTATCCTGCTTTATGGAGTCGCAGTTTTCCCGCAGAGCGAAGGAATAGTCACCAGCATGATGCCTATAGTGTCGCGCGGTGGATGCGAGAAAACGATGCCGTAGGGAGTTTGAGTTTCCATTTACATTCCGAATTGGGGGCGACTGATCGTGCCACTGCGATTACTGAGGGGTGGATATTTGGTGTAAGCTGACCATGTGCGCTTATCCGTATTGCCAGAGAAGTTGGGCGCGGTTTCGCGGTAGATTTCCACATAGGAAGAGGGACTCCAATTCCCTCGAAGCGTCTTCGCTTATCCTAATTTCAAGGTATCCCACTGCCACGCGGAATCTTTTGATGAATATGGAAGAGAATTGAGTTCCAAAAAGGAACGAGAGACACCGTTGGGTATTTGCGCCTCATGGCGCCAGACTCGTGGGCTAGGAGTTGCCAGCCATGATGAGACAAAATCCCCGCAGGCTCCATGCGGTTGTGCGCCACCAATTCGTGACTACGAGATGGTGGTGCGAGCGTGCATCAAAGCCTTTAGCGAGCTTTTCGTGCAGCGGGATTTGCACGCGCCATGTGGATAGCCAAATGAAGGTCAGAGGCACCAGACTCGCAAGGAACCATGGATCACGGCAATTCGCGATCAGTAGCAACCCAGCGGCGGTGGTGATTTCCGTGAGCATGAGTGGGGCCACGACCCAAGTGATCCGCTTTGTATAGCGGTTGTGATAATCTTGAAAGGCATCCTGCCCGACTTGCGCGAACAGCGGGTAATGGGCCAACTGAATTGTCCAGATCAGACCAATAAGCGCCCATGTAGCGTCATTATGAATCGTGAAGAGTAAACTCATTGGCCTTGGTCCACTCCCAATCCTTTGCCCTCGCCGATCACAAGCTGATCGTCAGTTTGGTTTAATGCGACGTTTACCGCAGAAAAATGGGTAGGGCTGCTCATTCCTCGTCGATGGGCCCTTTTAAATGTTGTTCGAGCAGTTTGCGATGTTTCGTGATCCTGCCGCCAACACGCTTGCGCCAAAGTCGAAAGCTGGATGGCTTCAGTTCACGCGACATCACGTCGATGACCTGTTTTTCTGTGAAACCGGTACGTTCTTCTATCTGCTCAAACGTGGTGCGATCCTCCCAAGCATAGCGAATAACCCGAGAAATCTGTTCGGGTGTGGCAGTCGATTTCATGATAGTTGAAGCACTTCGAGATGGTAGCTCACCTTCTCCCAAAAAGGAAAGAATCCTAAAATCCAAAAGCATGCTGCTTTTGGTATGAAACCTCTTGTATCAATATGTGGGTCCCCTAACTGACGGAATCCAGAGTGGTTGAAAATTTATGCAGTGCCAATTGACATTCTTCGATAATGTGAAACATTTCTGTGAAACAATGAAAACTGCCAGCGTCCGAGATATTCGACAAAATTTCCCCGCCATCATGCGCTGGATCGAGGAGGGGGAGAATGTGGCAATCACCATGCGGCGAAAGATCGTCGCCCGCCTCGTCCCCGAGAGACCTCCCATCAAGCGCAATGCAACCGCTCCCGACTTTGATTCCATCTCCCAGAGGATTTTTGGAGCCAAAAAATTCCATGGAAACCTCACCGATATGGAACGGGAGGGCTACGACTCTTGACCTATGCGGATTCTGGATTCGTCGTCTCCCTGTACCTGACCACGGAGGGAACTTCGGCGCAGGCGAGAAAAGAGGTGAAGCGGGCAGGCAAGCCGATCTTTCTCTCCCCATTGAGCCTATTGGAAATTCGGAATGCTCTCAATTTCGGCATCAATCGCGGCGAGATCACCAGCGAGCAGTGCGATGCCGTCCTCGCCGAAATCGACTCGCAGATCGAGACAGGCTTCTTCCGGTTGGTCGATGCCAGCCAATCCAGCATCTATGCGAAAGCGCAGGAGCTTTCCAACAAGCATACCCCGGCAGTTGCCGCTCGGAGCTCCGATCTCATGCACCTGGCCGCCGCACTGTTATCCGGGGCGCTCACATTTTTGACCTTCGACAAGCAACATGTGAAGCCTTGATTTTAGGGTTGGCTAAATCTGAAAGCAGAATTAGCCGCTAAGAGAAAAAAATGAGTTTGTTGCAATGACGCGAGCATTCGATTTTTTGCGTCATCTCCAACACTCCCTTCGGCATTCCTGTGAATCCTGTCATCCTGTCTAAAAGTCCGGTTTCGGGCTAAAGATACCTCGAAACGAACGAAAAGCTGAACCTGAGCTTCAAGGCTTAGTCTAAGGTGGACCCGATTTTTAGACCAGTAGCCGGTTAAAATAAGCGATGGTTGGCAAGGGATAGCTGGCTATTACAGGGGAAAAAGATTTTCGTTCAACTTCCTTTTGGGCCTGCAGCGCCTCCTCGACACCCGCGCGAAGACGAGAGAGCTACTAAAACAACTCAACAGGAACCTGGTGTAACAGGCATGCTGCCGATGACGTGTAGCACACACACAAAGGGAGGCTGAGGAAGTCGCAAGCCCACGGGCTTTGGGGGTCAAATAAGGCGTTTTCCTCCCTTCCGATGACAAGCTTTGTGGCTTAGGAATCCTCATGGAAGTTGAGTTTAAAACATTCTTAGAATCGGAGGGGCTTCCTGAGTTGATCCCGCGATTTGTCGAGCACGGCATCACTGAGGATATAT
>RFZT01000121.1 GCA_009920585.1 bacterium | reverse complement strand
TTTTCACGCCGATCGGGGAATCGGGATACGAAGGCGCCACCCGCACAGGAAACGCTGGGCTTCGATTATGTCCGGCTTTTTGCCCCCCGACTCCAGATCAATCCCCCGAGGACGACCTCATCCACCGAGGGATTTACCAACTCGATGCGGGAGTCGCCGGAAAGGCAAAAAAATTGTTTCACCGCATTCTCTCCAGTAACCCCTCCAATCCCCAAGCCCTCGAGGGCATGCGGGCGGCGGAGCCGCTTTCAGCCAAGCCCTGAAGCCAATCGAGGGGCATTGCTCTCTTTCGCCTGCCTGCGGCCAATGTTACGGAATTGTCACCTTAAATTTCTAGCCCCCATGGACTGGCGCACTGATGATGCGGCGCGTGATTTGGAAAGGTCTTCCTTTTCACGAAAAACAAAACCTAAATAAATCATATATGAAAATCAAATCACTCCTCATCGGAGCTTCAGTACTCGGGCTTGCCTCGGCAGCCCATGCAGTAGTAACACCACCCGTGGTTGTCAACATCACCGGAGCCACTGCGTTCCGTGCCGCCGCCCACGCAGCCATCGTAGCGGGCTTCAATAGCTCCACACTCCAAATCGGCACCACAGGCAGCAACTCCGGCAACGTTAACGGTCACTCCAATGTGATCTACAAAGGACAATGGATCGGCACCAACGGCACGACCATCATTCGCACCAGCTGGACTGGCTCGGTGGAAGGTATCCGCGCTTTGGCTGCCCCTACTAATACAGCCTTGGCAGCAACCAAATACATCTCGGTAAACGCCACTCTGCTGACCGCCGGAAATATCACAACCAGCCTGCCAACCGATTCGGCGAACCTGTTGTCTTCCAACGCGACGGTTAAAGCGGACGCTGCCTACTCTGATTGCGCAGTCAAGTCTTCGCCTTATGCAGCCAACGCGGCGACTCTCAAAGGTGGAGCCGTAGGCGTGATCGCTTTCGCTCCTTGCGTGAACAAGGACGCGAATGCAGGCATCACCAATGTGACAGCCCAGCAAATCCGCGAATTGCATAAGAATGGCACTGCGCCATTGATGCGTTTCACTGGAAATACATCCGACACTGCACTCGTTTACAATGTGCAGCGCTATGATGGCTCTGGAACCCGCGTGATAGCTCTCTCCGAGACCGGTTACGGTGCAGCGACAAAAGCAATAGGTTACGTCTTCGGAAACTTCACCCTCGCCTCCACACCCACAATCTGCCCCGCTAGCAATAGCACAGCAGATTATTCAGGCTTCGGCAGCAGCGGCGGTGTAAACTACGTGTCGCTCTCTACCGACTTCTACCCCACAGCTCTCGATGAGGGCAATGGTGGTTATGTTTCTGGCGGCAAAATCGCAAGCCTGTTCATCACCACTGGAAGTGTGAATGTCGTCTCCGTTCTCGGAACAAGCGATGCCAAAACTGTCTGGAACTCCGGCTCCAATGGTGGCCGCATCCTCTCCTACAATGGTGAGAAATTGGAAGGCTTGGCAACGACCGGCTCCATGACAACTCCGGACAAAGACAAAGTTCGTTCCGGAAAATACAGCCTCTGGTCCTTTGAGAACTTCTTCTATGTTGGAACACCCACAGGCAACAAACAGGCGGTCATCAACACACTCAGCACTGCCGCCAATTATGACTCGGCTAGCATCGCCCTCTCCAGCATGCAAGTGAAACGGACAGCTGCAACAACACCTACCACTGCATCTCCCGATGCAGGTGTGATTGAGCCTAAGTAATACATCACGAAGTTATTATAACTTCAAAATTCAAAAAAACTGGCACTGCTCCGGCAGTGCCAGTTTTATTTTTTGGAGTATTCCTCATTCAACGCCTTTTAAAATTCGCCAGCAAACATAGGATGTGGCACTCCACCATGAAAATCAAAGGCCTCGTAAAGATTTTAATCGCGCTGGCGATGACCCTGGGTTTGGTCATTTTTTTCCTGCAAAAATCTGGGCATGAAGAAAGAATTCTTCCAAAACCATCGCAGGCTCCGACTGAAGAAAAACACACTTTCTCCAACCCGGGAGATACAGCACGCCCGGTTGTTAAAATTCCAGCCAAGAAGCCGAGTCCTGTCCCGAGCTCATCGGCCACCCCCCCGGAACCACAGTATGAAATCTCTTCCCCAACCTCGAACTTACGCGCCACAGACATCGTCGTGCCACACGGAGCCCGCGTGCCAGCAGTTTTAATGGACGCCGGAGCTCAGGATGACAGCCCCGAGGTGCGAAATATCATGGATGGGATTGTGGAGCAATTTGCCGAAACAATCCGAGAGGCCAAGCGCACAAACAGCGATATGCAGAAAGCCTGGGAGGAGGCTCGCGATGAGGCCGATGCACGCTATCGCTTTTTTTTCGGCTTCGATGCCTTCAACGCTGCGACAATTCAAACGGCGGGAGAAGCCGCCGATGAGGCAACAGCCACGAGTCGCCCACCAGCGCAGTAATAAAACAACCATCTTACTCGGCAGCCGGCGTCATTACGGCTTTTGTCATGATGCCATGCCACAACGCCGTCGCGCTTCTTGTAATAAATTAAAATTTGAAAAAACCTTCCACCTATGAAAAATGTCCCTTTTTCCATGAAGACTAAATCTCTTACGCTATCTTTGCTGATCGCCGCACTATTGAGTGTTTCCGCCTCGGCCCAGTCCACCCCCCCCCCGCAATCCGCTGATTCCAAAAATACGAGTGGTGACACCGAATACGTGACGGGTAAAAATTTACTCCATGGCCGGGGTTGCGAAAAAAATCCCGCCCTCGCGTTGGAGCATTTCAAAAAAGCCGCTGATCTCGGAATTGTCGAGGCACCGGCTGCGATCGGATATTTTTATGCGGCGGGCTTGGTGGTGGAGAAGGACGATGCAATCGCAGCAGAATGGTTCCAGAAAGGATCAGAGAAAGGCTCGGGAATTGCAAAATTCAATCTCGGTCGATTTCGCCTGGATGGCAAAGGGGGGATAACAAGTGACGAGGAAGGTGTGGCATTGATGGAAGAGGCCGCTAAACTTGGTGTCCCGGAAGCGCACACCATCTTGGCTGATATTTACTTTCTGGGGGAACACGTCCAAAACAGGGACTACTCGAAAGCCGCGCCACATGTCAAAGCAGTTGCCGCAACCGGCAACATCAATGGAATCAATATGCTAGGCGTGATGATGCAGCAAGGTCTTGGGATGGAGCGGGACGAAAAAGGAGCCGAAGAATGCTTTCGCCGTGCGGCGATGGAGGGAGACTCGAAGGGGCAGAGCAATCTCGGGCAAATTCTGAATCCTACGAGCGAAAACCCAGCTCGTCGGATCGAAGCAACGGCTTGGCTCATTATCGCTGCAAGCCAACTCGATCCCCTTGCAACGCGAAAAATCAGCGAACTCGAGCAGACAATGCCCCGTAAGGAATTCAATGCTGCCCGCGACAAGGCTGATGAATTTCAAAAGAAAATCTCTGAAACAAGAAATAAGATCCCTAATAGCCCTTAAAATCCTCATTGAAACCATCCTGCTCCATTGTGGTTCCGCTCTTTAACGAGCAAGGAACGATCGAAAAACTCCTCCAACTGGTATTGCAGCAAAATTGTGCAACGGAGGTGATCGTTGTGGATGATTTTTCGTCTGATGGGTCTGCCGATGTCGTTGCGAAAATGGCCGCCAGCGACCCTCGTATTCATCTCCACAGGCACAGCAAAAACATGGGCAAGGGCGCGGCTCTGCGAACAGGCATCAACTTGGCCACCTCGGAGATCGTTCTCGTCCAGGACGCCGATCTCGAATACGACCCGGAGGACTATGCCGCGCTGCTCAAGCCCCTTCTCAGCGGCAAGGCGGATGCGGTCTTTGGCTCGCGCTTCATCGGCTCGCACGAGCACCGCGTGCTGTATTTCTGGCACTCGCTGGGCAACCAATTCCTCACGTTGCTGTCGAACATGACGACCAATCTGAACCTCACGGACATGGAGGCCTGCTACAAGGTCTTCAACCGCGAGTTGATCCAGTCGATCGCGATCGAGGAGGACCGCTTCGGCTTCGAGCCGGAAATCGTCGCCAAGGTCGCGCGCGCCGGTGCGCGCATCTACGAAGTCGCCATCTCCTACCACGGCCGCACCTACGCCGAAGGCAAGAAGATCGGCTGGCGAGACGGCGTGAGCGCCCTGCGTTGCATTCTAAAATATGGCATCTGGCGACGATTCGCTCAATGACGAGCAGGAGAACCTAGTGGTATTGCCGCCTTTCATTCGTTCGGCTTTTGCGGATGGCCTATTGGATTCTTACTGATTGCGAAAACCTCGCATAGATCTTGGTTGGGTCTTCTGGTTTCTCGCGTTTGGTTTTGCACACCAGGTTTTTGTTTGCGAATCGGTGATCGGAGGAATTTGGACTAGATTCTGGCTGGGGGAAGAGGGACGCCTACATCGCAAGACATCGCAGAAAATGACGGGACATTATTACACTCGGGCTTTTTTTGAATCTTAAAAACCCTGCGTCCCGCATGAATAAAGGGGACGTGGCTGGACCCGGAATCGAACCGGGGACACGAGGATTTTCAGTCCTCTGCTCTACCAACTGAGCTATCCAGCCGCTGAACCGAATATTATGGAGACGAAAACTTGAAGATCAAGTTTTTTAAGATGAATCCAAAATTTCGAGCGACTGAATTGGCGTCTCAACATTGAGCGCGCCACTGATTATTCTCTGTTAGAGATAATGTCGCCTAACTCGTCGGCCTTCCGAGAGAGGCGACTGGAGAGGATAAAAAAGCTGGGAACCCAGAGGCCAATGAAAATACCGAACCTCTCTCCGTAGGCGCGGTTTTCTTTCGTGGCGGTGAACCATGTGGCCACGGAGGCGATGATGGATAGGAATCCCAGATAAAGACAAACATCGGAGAGCATCCGAAGGTTCTCGCGGTTATAGGTATCGCAGACGGGCTTGAGGCGCTGAGTGAATTTTGAGGTGTCCATAGATTATCGACGGTCGACCCGCACCCTTGCAGTGTCAAAGAATTTGGATTTAGGTATTCCCCCCATGAAAAAAATATTCCTGCTGATGGCCCTAGTGGCGGTTCTGCTCTTCGGCGGCGTCATTCTATTTTTACGAACGGGTGGGCCATCCGATGCAGCGGCACTGGCTCCGGCGGAAAGTGTTTTATTTGTGAATATCCCGAATACTCCGCGATCCGCGATCCGCTGGAGGGATACGGCACTGGCCAAAATAGGCATTGAACCTGAGATGAAGGCATTCCTCGAATTGCCCCTCAAAAACCTCCAATCCGCACCAGGCTCAGCAGAGGCCCTGGAACTTCTCACCGGACTAAAACCAGCGACTCTCTTTGCGGCCATCACAAAAGACGAAACCGAGCATGCTGATGTGCTTTTGGGGTTCCAATTTTGGGGAACGAAAGGCGAGTTCGATAAGTGCGTCGGAAGGCTTCGCTCACAACTTCCAACGGCGAAACCAGCTGAATTACGAGAGACCCACAATGGCGCTGAGATCCTTGAATCAACCCATGGTGACCGATCCCTCTTCTCGAGCTGTGCGGGCCGCTGGGGCTTCTTGTCCACCAACCTCAACGAGCTCAAGGCGGCCTTGGATCGGGCGAGCGAACACGGCCAAAATTCACTGGATCAAAATCCGCGATTCACCAAAGCCTGCTCCGAGCTTTTGCCGAATCCCGATTTACTCGTATTCATTCAACCTGCGCGGGCCATCGATGCACTCCTCGCTGCCGGTCAGGCACTGGGGGCCGAGTCGATCCCATCACAAGTCGAACAACTCAAATCCATCGAAGCCATCGGAGCCACACTCAAGCTGGATGGCGCACTGCAACGTGATGCGATATTTATTCTGAGAAGTAACAATAATACGGCAGCTCAGAACCTCACTCACGAGGCAATCAAACTTACGAGCGCAAACACGACCCTGTTCATGGATTTTGCGCTGAACTTTGCGGCTCTTCCGGCTTGGGTCGAATCCATGTCAGGGGAAAACCCACAAACGGCTGCGATTGCGAAGCCCCTTGCGGAAGCGGCTGCCGCAAGCTTCGCGCCGGAATGCGCAGTGATGGCCAACTGGAACGAAGGCAGCATGTCCCCTACCCCACTCCTATCGGTGCTCATAAAGAATGCCGATCGGGCTAGAGAAACGCTCATGCAGATCATCCCGCTGGTACCTGGAGGAACGGTTCAAAAAAACGGCACTATCGATCTATACACGATCCCGACTCAATACGGTTCCCTCACCATTGCTCAGAATGATCAGTTTTTACTCGCGGGCACCGACGCCACCTTTGTGACCCAAGCGGCCAACGGCCCGACGGGCGAAAAGACTTTATTGGAATCGCCCCCATTTGCGCCGGCTCTGGGCATATACGAATCCGCAAATGAGGCCTTTTGCTACATTGATACCGGCACTGTCTTTGAGCGTCTCTACAGCAGCTTTGTTCCCGTACTTCGATTTGGGGCGCTCATGATGCCTGCCATCGGAAAAACAGTGGACCTAAACAAACTGCCCAAGGCGGCAACGATTTCACGGCACCTGCCGCCGATCATCCTTTCTCAAAAACGAACGAAAGACGGGACACTCATCGAATCCAGCGGACCAGTGAGTATGAGTGAGTTTTTGTTGATGGGCACCGGCGCTTTTGCCGCGATGAACAAGCAGTTATTCCACTAGCCCCAAAAACGATCACCGCACCTCGAGGGGCGTCCCCTTCTTGACCAACTGGCACATAGCAAAGGCGTCCCAGTTCGCGAGTCGGATGCACCCGTGGCTCTGGTTGCGGCCGATGCGATCTGGGGAGTTTGTGCCGTGCATCCCAACGCTCGGGCGATTGATTCCCATCCAGACAATGCCCACGGGGCTATTCGGTCCCGGAGGAAGATTGTAAGCGGTCTCACTGCGAACTCCGGTCTCCAAGATCGATTTATCCCAACGAAAATAGGGCAGAAGGATATTCCCCGTGATCTTCCATTTTCCTTCGGGGACGGGAATTTCCGTCGATCCGGGAGTGCAGGGAAAACACGCCACAATGTGATCGCCCTCGTAAACCTCGATCAAACGCTCGGCCCTCAAAAGAACCAAGCGCC
>RFZT01000013.1 GCA_009920585.1 bacterium | reverse complement strand
TATCATGGCCAAATCCGACGACGCACCCCTATCTGAAAAAGCAGCCGCAGCCCGGCTCAAGAATCTCGATCTTGCGATTCAGCAGATCGAAAAAGACTATGGCAGTGAGGCCATCCGCCGACTAGGGGATGCCACGGTTTCCCAAGTGGAAAGCATTCCGACGGGAAATATCATGATCGACCGCGCGCTCGGGGTAGGTGGTTTTCCACGCGGCAGGATCATCGAAATCTATGGACCGGAAAGTTCGGGTAAAACAACGCTCACTCTCACTGCTATCGCGCAGGCTCAGAAGTTGGGTGGGTTGGCGGCATTCATTGATGTCGAGCACGCATTGGACCCTCACTATGCTCGCAAATTAGGAGTGAATCTCGATGAGTTGCTCGTCTCCCAACCGAGTTCTGGCGAAGAAGCGCTTCGTATTTGTGAGACGCTTGTTCGCTCAAACGCGCTCGACATCATCGTTCTCGACTCGGTGGCGGCCTTGGTGACCAAATCCGAACTCGAAGGTGAGATCGGCGATGCTGTTGTTGGAGCGCAGGCCCGACTCATGAGCAATGCGCTTCGCAAGCTCACGTCGTTTATTTCTAAAGCGAACACGATCTGTCTTTTCACAAACCAGATCCGCGAAAAAATCGGCGTTATGTTCGGCAATCCCGAGACGACCCCCGGTGGCAAGGCCTTGAAATTTTACTCCAGCATCCGAGTGGATATTCGCCGGATCGGTGCGATCAAAACAAACGATGGCGTGGTGTCGGGAAATCGCACAAAAATCAAAGTTGTTAAAAACAAGGTGGCAGCCCCATTTAAAGAGGCCGAGTTCGACATCATGTATAACGAGGGTATTTCAAATACCGGATCGCTCCTCGATCTCGCCTTGGAAAAAGGCATCGTCGAAAAGCGTGGATCCTGGCTCAGCTACAAGGGAAGCCAACTCGCGCAAGGTCGCGACGCCGCCAAGGAAGTCCTCAAGAGCGACGCCAAAATTTACTCCGAGATCGAGGCCGAGGTTCTTGCGTCTCTAGAGGCCTAGGAAACAGTTGTCATTGGCCGACTTTTTGAGTCGGCCCTGACTTCTGGCGGATATTCTGAATCGCGGATTGAATTTGTGTTTTCTCGACGGGAGAGAGATTTCCTTGAAGAGCACTTTCGTAGTTTGCCAGTGCTTGAGTGGCGAAGCCCTTTCGCGCCCAAGCCTGACCCAGATAAATATGAATAGGTGATGTGGCTTGGTGTTCCTTTTTTTCCAAAGATAACAACATCTCCAAGGCGTCGATTTCCGCCGTGGAATCATTGTTAGCGCGGGAAACTCGGGCTTGGAGTTGCAGGACTTGGGGATCGGATGGTTGTTGTCCCAGAAGGCGCGTGCTTTCTATGGCGGCCTTTGAGATGGAGTTGGTCTCAAGGAGCGCTAAGGCAAGTAGGTAGCGAGCTTGCACGGAATCCGGCGTGAGCTTGAGGGCGGCCGCCGCGTTTTTCTGAACTTGGGTCCAGCGCTTTTGCGAGGCGGCGAGCATGGCCGAGTTGATCAGCACATTGGCATCGGCGGGGAAAATCTCGAGCGACTTTTCCATCATCTTGCGTGCCTCCGCCTGTCGCTCGATTGCGTCTAAAACAAGAGCACTTTGGGATAGAAAAATCGCCTGACTGCGCGGGTCTTTGAAGGAACTGGCACTTTCGTTCGTTGAGGTTTCTTTCGGGGGGGTGCCACGCAAAAAAAGAAGTCCGTGATTATCCGTTATAGCCAGATACCAGTCGCTCGATAAACCTTCTATCATGGATCGCATATCGGCGATTCTATTTCCGGTAAAAATCAGAGCAGAGAAGGGTTCGCGACGGTCTTCCTCACGCCAAAGGGCAAGAGAGGCACACATTCTTCCCATCATCTCCGGATTTGGAATTCGGGCGAACGTCTCTGGTGCCAGAAGCGCCGCATGGGCATAAGCTGAGGGATTCACAAAAATTCGGCCATCGGTCTTGGCTGCCGCTTCAAATAGCCCGACGGGGGCCAGAAGGCGGAGGTCACGAATATCGTTGCGACGTGACTGTATAGTGTCGTTCACGCCCCAAGCGAGCGCGGCCAGAGAGACGATCAAAAAGAGGATTCCTAACGGGCGTGAGGACAGGCGGCGGGCTAAAAGGCCTATCACCGCAAATAAGATCAGACAGGGAAGAAAAACTGCCACCGCACGGGTCCAGTCGGCTCCCTGCCAGCCCGCGAGTCGATATGCCGCCGCGATGAGTTCATTGAGCCCACTTCCGTTTTGAGGCAAGAGGCCGTTTGCAGTCCGTGCGACCGACTCGGCCCTTGAGAAAAAACAGGATGAGGCCATCGCTCCGGAGGCCGCCACGCTTGTTGCAATAATGAGAAATGGGTTCTTCAAGGGTGTGAGTGATTCGTCGGTTGCCAATAGTGCCAATCGCGACTAGCTTTCGATCATGCGATACCGCACGGCAACCTTTTCCATTATCATTATGAGTTTTTTCGGATTCGGCAGCAAAGTAAAAGCCTTGGAGGTCGGTGATGCGGCCCCATCCATCGTGGCAGTTGATCAAAATGGCGCGGAAATTCGCTTTGGCGACGCGTATGCCAAGGGGCCGACGCTCGTTTACTTTTACCCCAAAGCCGATACGCCGGGTTGCACGGCCCAAGCCTGCTCACTCCGCGACTCTTTCGCTAACCTGACCGCCGAAAATCTTCAAATCCTCGGGGTGAGTCGCGATTCCTCTGAATCGCAAAAGAAATTCGAGCAGAAATACAAACTCCCCTTCACTTTGATCGCTGATAAGGACGGCAAGGTGGCCGAGGCTTTTGGCGTGCCCTCCATCCTCGGGATGCCCGTCAGTCGTCGCCAATCCTTCCTTGTGAAGGGTGACAAAATCGTGTGGAAATCGGCTTCCGCTAAAACCGGTGACCACGCAGCTGAAGTTCAAGCTGCTCTGGACGCCTTGAAGTAGGACTGACGCCTAGTTGGGGGCTTTTTCCAGAAAGCTCTTCAATTCGGCCAAGTCGCCGCGACGGATGACCATGAAGCACATTCCGTCTTCTTCTCGGAGAGCGAGCGCATTTTCCGTGTCGAGCTGGAGGTATCGCCAAGATCCTTTCGGAGAAATCGAGATTTCATGAGGCTTCGAACTGAATGAGATGAACTGCGCGTACTGATCCGGAACAGTGACCACAGCGATCGGTTGATTGTCGATTTTGAGGATGGCGGCATCCTCCGCTTTGTATTTTTCGAGCTGGGGTGGAACGTCGAAACCATCAAACCCCTTTAAAACAAACCAATCTTCTAAGGATGCGGCAGGCAGATTCACGGCCTCAAACGGACGTTCATCGAAGGTCAAAACCTCCTCCGCAATTCCAAGCGCATCGCTAGGGAAGGCGGCCGGGCGGCCTAAAAAATTCCAGGTCAGCACCGTGATCAGAAGAAGGAATCCGATCAGCACGGCGATCATTGCCGGATCACGTGGATTGAACCGCCGTGTAGGAATGGCAGCGACTCTGGCGCCGAGTGAGTTCAAAACCTCCTCGGGGATTCTGATGTCCTTGATGGTCGAGCGGACCTTCTTGTCGATTTCGAGCTGCGCCTCGTATTCGGAGCGAAGGCTTGCTGATTCGTTTGCGACCTTGAGGGCTTTCAGGACAGTAGGCGAGGGGGCGACATTCGGATCAGCAACGTAACAAACAAGGTGGCGGCGGGCATTGCGGACGTTCATGGTTTTGGGGTCGCGGTTAGTGCTGCCCGTGTTGCCACGAGTAATTCAGGAAGGTCCTTTTCATGTTTCCCCACGATATCGGCGATTTGATCGATCGGAAAAAGGCCCATGTGACAAAGAGTGAGAGCGCTGCGGCCAGGTTCAGGCAAGTTGTGTAACTTTAAAATATCATCGGAAAGGTTCGATTCCGGTAAATCCACGCGAGGGGCCTTTGGTGACTCGCGAAAAAGCGTAGCAAAAAAAACGCGCCTGCGATGTTTGTTGCCCAAGATGTCATGCCGGTCAGCCAAGACCCTAAGCGTGCTCGTTACCAATTCGGTAGCGATTTGCTGGCTGCCCGTCAGAATCACGGCGTAGGACCATGCGTCCGATAAAAAGCGCCATTCTTTTGGGAGGTGCGTCATCATGCTGTCTTAAAGATTAAAGAGCAGGGGAATCAATCTCAAGGATCGAATCGATTCAAGGACAGGGTGGAGGGAGTGGCTGCCCCGCATGGACTCGAACCATGAATAATGCCTCCAAAGGGCACTGTGTTACCATTACACCACAGGGCAGTAAGTGAATTATGTTGCCCGATTGATCGCGCGGACGCAAATGTTTTCCATGAACAAAAAAAATCGCAACCGGCTTTTGGCTCTGGTGTGCCTGCTGATCTTCCTCGCGCTCGGTGGTCTTTTCTATGTGAACTGGGTTGTCCAACGTCCGTTTGCCGTGATTTTGTTTTTGTCCGATAATCTCACGCCGTCTGTCCTGACGCCTGCTCGGAATTATCAAGGCGGGGCCGATCATCGCTTGCAGATCGAAAAATTTCCGCACCTAGCTCTTCTCACCACGCACGCGAATGATTTTGCGGTAGCGGATGCGGCGGCGGCATCGAGTTCGATCGCGACCGGACAGAAGGCGAATAACGGAACTCTCGGCGTGGCTGCTGGAAAAACCCGGTTGCCAAATCTCATCGAGATCGCCCGCCAGAACGGTCGAGCCACGGGCATCGTATCCAATGCCTCCATCACGGATGCAACGGCTGCCGCATTTTATGCGAAGTCACCGGATCCCTTGGATTACCAAAATCTAGCTCGGCAAATCGTGGAGGGATCCGATGTGAGCGTGCTCCTTGGAGGGGGTGGAGCGGATATGTTGCCAGACTCCCATGGTGGGCGCCGCACGGACGGCCGGGACTTGATTTTGGAAATGCGAAATAAAGGTTACGATATTGTTCGTAACCAAGCTGAGCTCGAAAGTACCCCGTCCTGGCGGTCACCGAAAACGCTCGGTCTTTTCAGTATGGGAAATATGGATTTTTCTGATGAATTCTCCGCGACCAGTACGCAGCCGACTTTGGCTGTTCTGGTGCGGCAAGCGATCCGGTTGCTGCAATACAACCCCAGAGGCTACCTTTTAATTGTGGATGCGGGTCTCTCGGGTAAAGCGGCAACGCAGAATGAAGGCGAGCGTACCTTGAAGGAAATGCTCGCGCTCGACGAGGCTGTCGCCGCGGCTGTCAGTTGTGCCGGTGAGAAGGCGCTCGTGATCGTTGCTGGCAAGCGAAGCGTGGGCGGCATGAGGCTGAACGGATTTCCATTTCGGAATGACAAGGGCGCTGGGGTGCTGGGTATCAATGCGCAAGGCGTTCCCTCGATCACTTGGTCCACCGGTCCCGGGTCCGGTACTCATACTTCGCCGGAAGGTCCGGTTCCCAACGAGCCCCCCGCTTGGAAGCAGGCGGCCGCCATCGGAACGGCCGAAGATGTCATCGCGCTCGGAGCGGGACCAGGATCCGAGGCCATCAACGGCTTTATGGATAACACGGATATCTTCCGTTTGATTGAAAAGGGTCTTTAAGTGATGATGGTCTCATTATGAAAGTTCACCTGAATCAAATTCCCGAAGGCGAAACCTTGTATATCGAGGGTGAGGAGAGTGCCGCTGCTCTTGGTTTAGAGGAGGCGGGCGTTGTTCCCGTTTCCCCTTTGCACTATTCGCTGGATGTGGGAGTCAGTGACGGCGGTCTCTTCGCCACCGGCTCGATCAAGTTGCGTGCCCGTTTCCAGTGTGTTTCCTGCCTAGAGGATTTTGAGGCTGATGTGGCGGTCGATCCCTTTTCCATGCAACTCGAACTGGGAGGGAGAGAGTGGATTGACTTGACCCCTGAGATTCGGGAGGATATTCATCTCACCCTGCCAGCGCATCCCCGATGCGATAGCAGTAGTGGACCGAAGTGCCTTGCCTCGTGTAATGGCTTGCCCAATGCAAGCCGTGATTCGGTCCCTAAACACGCATCGGCATGGGATGCATTGGAAAAGTTGAAAACGAAAACACAGTAAATCTTATGGGAGTTCCCAAACGCAAAACATCGAAGATGCGCCTGCGCACACGCAAGGCCGCCAACCGCTGGAAAGCACCTAAGCTGAGCAAATGCCCACAATGCGGCGCGGCTCAACCTGGGCACATCGCCTGCCCAGCTTGTGGGTACTATAACAAGCGCCAAGTTCTTACGATTGGCGCTGAATAGTTTCGCGGGATTTTTCTTCCCCGAATGAAAATTGCTCTTGATGCAATGGGGGGGGATTTTTCCCCACAAAATCCCATTGCAGGTGCTATCCAAGCCCTGCGCGACTTTCCTGATGTCTCGATTATTTTTGTCGGAGACGAGGAGAGAGTCCGCAAGGAGTTGGGTGCACATGACATCAAGGGCCTTGAGTCCCGCATCACATGCCATCACGCCTCGCAAGTCGTGGAGATGGGTGAAAACGGACTCGAAAGCGTTCGCAAAAAAAAGGATTCCTCGATCAGTCGGGCCATTGACTTAGTCAAAAATGGGGAAGCTGATGCGGTGGTTTCTGCTGGACATACTGGGGCGCTTGTCGCTGCCGCCACGATCAAGTTGCGTACTCTTCCTGGCATCGACCGAGCCGGTCTGGGGGTACTAATTCCGGCAGAGGGTGGGGTTTTTCTTCTCATCGATGGCGGTGCCAATCTTGACCCGAGCCCCAAGCATCTGGTTGGATTTGCGGTCATGGGTAGCGTTTATTACCAGTCCATCGTTGGGGGAGGGGAAGCTCGCGTTGGGCTTTTAAATATCGGAAGTGAACCCAGCAAAGGTACCGAATTTTGCAAGGAATGCTACGCCCTGCTCCAAGAGGCTCCGATCCGCTTTGTGGGCAACATCGAGGGGCATGGCATCTTCAAAAAACAGGCTGAAGTCGTCGTCTGCGATGGATTCACTGGCAATATTTTTCTTAAAACTGTCGAAGGATTCGCGAAATCGGTGTTCTCTTGGCTCAAAGTCGAACTGAAACAATCCCCTTTGCGCATGGCTGGAGCTTGGCTCGCCCGTGGCGCTTTTCAATCGATCAAAAATCGGACCAGCACGGACGAATACGGCGGCACTCCCTTGCTCGGGGTGAACGGAATTTGCATCAAGGCCCACGGAAACTCGTCTCCTCGGGCGCTGCGTAACGCCATTCGAGCCGCACGCACGGCAATTCAACTCAGCATCAATACCCGCATCGTGGAAGCGATGAAACCACTCCATGAAAAAAACTCTTCGCGAAATACCATCGAGGCCTAGTCGCACCACTTCCATCATTGGAACTGGCAGCTACCTTCCCGAGCGCGTTCTGACCAATGCCGACCTTGAGGTCATGGTGGAGACCAACCATCAATGGATTGTTGAGCGTACAGGGATCCTTGAGCGGCGCATCGCAGGTCCCAACGAGTTCACCAGCCACATGGCCGCCGAGGCCGCGAAAGCCGCCATCGAAAATGCTGGCATCACTGTGGATGAGATTGATCTGATTCTGGTGGGGACCATCACACCAGACACGGTTTTTCCTTCCACGGCATGCCATGTCCAGCGCTTGATTGGAGCAAAAAACGCGACCTGTTTTGATGTGAATGCCGCTTGTTCCGGGTTCCTCTACGGCGTCGAAATTGCGAACCAATTTATAGCGAACCACGCCTACGATACTATTCTCGTCATCGGAGCCGATAAGCTGAGCAGTATTGTAAACTGGAAGGATCGTAATACCTGTGTCCTCTTTGGAGATGGAGCCGGAGCGGCTATCCTACGTTCCCGTCCCGAATCTCGTGGCATCATCACGACTTATATGGGTAGCGATGGAAATTACGCGGACATGCTTCATATGCCCGGCGGTGGTTGCGCCATCCCGATCACCAGTGAAAATGTCGATTCGCACCTGAACACGCTGCACATGAATGGGCGTGAGACCTTCAAGCAGGCTGTGACTTCTATGATGCGGGCCGCCAATATCGTGCTCGACCGCTGTGGCCTCACGCCTCAGGACATCAAATGCGTGATCCCTCACCAGGCGAATATCCGGATCATCGAAGCCATGGCCGACCGCCTTGAAGTTCCGATGAGTCAGTTTCACATCAATCTCGATAAATGCGGCAACACCTCCGCTGCCGCCGTGGCCATCGCGCTTGATGAGGCCGCGCGTAGTGGTCGTTTTGAAGTTGGGGATCTTTTGTTGCTTGTCGTTTTCGGCGGCGGCCTGACTTATGCCAGTTCGGTGATCGAGTGGTGATGTTTCGACGTCCGTGACGCTCCAGTGGGCGTAACTTCACGACCATGTGTCCCGAATCTTTTAAAAAACCGGTAGAAGTGCGTGGTGAAAAAATCTCCTCATCCGCTCAAGAAGCCTTGGATTTTCTTGAGGCCTGTCGTGCAGAGAAACAATGGAGTGAGGAAAAGTTCCATTCCCGGCAGACTGCGGTGTTGGGAGGTGAGTGGACGCTGACCTTTGAGGAACTCGAGCACGGGGCCCGCATGGCTTGGCGGAATAATGCCCGCTGCATTGGCCGTCTTTTCTGGCCGTCCCTCCGCGTTCGTGATCTGCGTCACATTTCGGACCCCGATGAAGTTTACGCCGCACTTTTGGAGCACCTCACGATCGGCACTAACAATGGAAAAATCCAACCGCTTGCGACGGTCTTTGCTCACTCCGACAGCGATGGACCGGTTGTTCGCATATGGAATCACCAACTTCTCTCCTATGCAGGATACGAACAACCGGACGGATCGATCTGCGGTGATCCGAAAAACCGGGATTTTACTCGTGAGGCGATCCGTCTAGGCTGGAAGGGCGAAGGCACGAGGTTCGACCTCCTTCCAATCATCATTCAAAAGCGAGGTGAAGCTCCTCGGCTTTACCCGCCGCCTACGGACCAAGCGCTGGAAATCCCGCTCACGCATCCCCAATTTTCGTGGTTCCCCGAGCTGGGCCTCAAGTGGTACGCCATACCGGTTCTCTCCGACATGAATCTTCGTATAGGCGGCATGGATTTTCCGGCGACACCCTTCAACGGTTGGTATATGGGAACGGAGATTGGTTCACGCGATCTAGGTGATGCTGACCGGTACAATGTCCTGCCCGCCATTGCTGAAAAGATGGGATTGGATACATCGCGATCATCTGAGCTTTGGCTGGACCGTGCCCTTGTGGAGTTGAATGCCTCCGTCCTTCATTCTTTTGAGAAGGCTGGTGCGCGTATCGTGGATCATCATAGGGCCTCCTCCGAATTTATGGAATTCACCGCACGTGAAATGAAGGCCGGACGTGCCGTTTCAGCGGACTGGAGTTGGATTGTTCCGCCGATGTCAGGGTCGGCAACCCCAGTTTTTCATCAACGTTGGAGCGATCTCCAATGCCTTCCTGATTTTATTTCCCAACCCAAAGCTTGGGTGAAATTTTAAAGGCGCTTAGTTGAAGTGGATCTGGCCGTCCGCTGCCACAAATCGTTGCATGGCGGATAGGATTTCCGGGAGGGCCGCATCCATTTGCTCCTCGGTGAAGCCGGCTTCGGCCAAACATTTTTCATCCGGTTCGTAGTAGTAGCCGTCCGCTCCAACCCCATATCCCAGTTGAGAGGCCGCGTGTTTCGCAGCGTGGATGAGGGTCACAAGGGGTTTATCGACATCGGGAGCCTGCGAGGGGGATTGATAGTAAAAACCCACGGAAATGAATGCAGACGGGAAACCCCACGTTTCCAAAAGAGCTTTTGTGACTTGGCTAGAATTATATCCGAGAATGGCTGTTTCTGCCTCTCGCCAAGTTGCATATTCGTTCGGTACGCGGCTCGCAACCTCGTCGAGAGCACTCAGGTTAGCGTAAGCAAGGGCGAACTTGCCCAGATCGTGGATCAAGCCGGCCGTGTATGCGGTCGAGCTATCCGCCAGATTGGTAAAACCAGCAAAAACTTCTGCGCAGATCGCCACGCAAAGCGAATGGCGACAGAGGTCGCCGGGTTCCCATCCATAGCCACGGAGCGGATGAACAAGCCAGCGGCCGGTCAGGGTGTTTGCCGCAATCCGGTAGAGGGTTTTGCTACCCAGACGAAGGACGGCATCGGCGATATTGTCGCAACGTGATGCATTTCCGAAGTAGGCGGAGTTGGCAGTCCTCAACACACTGGTCGCGAGTCCTGTATCCATCGTGATGAGGGTTTCGAGTTCCCCGATATCAGCCGCGGATCCCTCGGTGAGCTTGAGGAGTTTGGGTAGAATCGCTGGAGCGCAAGGGATGGAGCGGGTCATTTCGACCACAGTCTGCATTTCGGAGGCTTTATTCATCAGCGAATGAACTCCGGTTTGGCGGGAACTTTGACAATGACTTCCCCAGTTTGGTTATCAAGACGGATCGTGCGATTCACTCGGCCGCTCACCTCCCAAGCAACCACATCAAGTTCGAGCGAGTCACTGAGCTGATAAAACATGTCGATGTTTTTGGAGCCGATGCGGAAAAATTTGTCGGACAACATGAGTTCCGCGCCCCCGAATACCTTGCAACGGATATGGCTTTTTTTTGCGCCTGCCCGAATCATGGACTCCAAGGCTAGAGGCAAACCCGTATCAAGAAACATCGGTGGGCGGATTTTTTGCCCTTCGCGGATTGTTGAGCTTGGCAACATGACGTGGAGGAGCCCCCCCACGCGGTGCTTTTCATCGTGAAAAGTGATCCCTAGACAGGATCCAAGGGCAAATGTCGCGATGTAGGTAAGCGGGTCTGTACTGATTTTAAAATCAGCGACTCCCACCACCAAGGTGCGCATCTGATCTTCGATGGGTTGTGGTCTTTGTGCCATGTTTCACGCGCATTCCTAAAATACGCCAGACGAGAAGGTAGGTCATTTTCCGCCATAATAAAGAGGAATGTGACATAGGGACATAGGGACGGGTGCATTTCGCTGATCAATGAAAAAGGGGAAAAGACATCTAATACCAAAAGCAGCATGCTTTTGGAATTCGACTATGCAGGCACACCAGTTGGCTAATTTTGCTGTAGTCGGATTTAGTGAGTTCGGGTTGAACCATGTGAATGGAAGGACCAATCAAGCACAAAAGCGAGCGGAGTAGCGATCTGATCTTTCGGGCCGTCGCGCTCGAGTGCTAGGCGCTATGACGATGAGCCAAGAGCCCTTCCTTGGAAAAAAACTCGCAAGCACTATGGAGGGCGTGACTGAGGTTGTGGCGACTCCTCCAGCCTGTGGCTGTGCGGAAGGCGTTCGAATCGACCACCCAACGGTCCGGCCAGATTTCTTTCGCGCGATCGCGTGTGAGGCTGGGGGTCAGCTTCCGAAGAGTGGGAATGGAATCCACAAGTAAGGATGCCATTTTGACCAGGCTCAAGGGCACAGGCAGCGTAACTCCGCGCCCCCCTACCGCCTGAGCGGCCGTATCGATGAGATCGAAGTCGCTTATTGTTTGATCTGAAGAGATGTAAAATGGACCGGATGCCTCCAACTCAAAAGCAGCTGAAATCGCATCGACGAGATCTTCGATCGCTATGAAGCTGAATTCTTTTTTGCGCAACCCTGGCTTAGTGCGAATGAAGTTCCTGCCCATTTTAAAAAGGGGAAGGGTGGCGGTGTCTCGCGCACCGAGTATCATTGGCGGTCTTAAAATCGTGATCTTTCGCGTGGGAAAAAAGCGTCGAATCGCTTGTTCCAATTCGAGCTTGGATTCGCCATACCAAGTCAGCGGCGCGTCCGAATCAGACTCCGATCTTGATGGCTGGCCTGTGGGGGTGGGACCGCCTGCGGATTGGGAAGAAAGAACAACCGTGCGGCAGGTTTCTGGCAAAGCGCGGAGAATCTCCAATGTCCAATCCACATTGGTTTTGAAATATTCCTCTCGGTTTCTGGCAAAAAGGACCCCAGCGCAGAGAAGGGTGTGCGTGGGTTCGATCCTGCCCCACGATCGCGGATCGGGTGAAAGTGGGGTAACGGCATCTTTTGAAAGGCCCTCGCGAGCAAGTTGCAAGCGAAGCTTTTCAGGTTCCCTGACTGGCGCAAAAATGCGTGTTCCTAGATCGAGTTCGCGGAGAATGACATTGCGTCCGACGAAGCCGGTTGCTCCGGTCAGTAGCAATGTTTTCATACCCCAATTCCATGTGCGCCAACGTCAGTTGGCGATCCATGAAGGAACTCCTTAGGGAGTGGTGGCGCCATTCACTGGCGCAACGGCGGAGGGATTGGAAGCGGGTTTTTGCCTCGAAATCTTGTATTTTTCGACGACGCTCTTTGCATCGGGATCCGTCTCGGCAAGTTCGATGACATCGGTGAGAAGGGAAGTATAGCGCTCTTGCACCTGCTGTGTTTGTTGCACAGTGGCTTCGCGTTGTTTGATGAGATCCTGAGCGTTTTTCTCGGCGCCGGTGAGCGATTGGATTTGGCGGTTCAGGTTTTCACCCTGCCACTTCATGCTGCTCGCATTTTGACCAAGGTTGCTGATTTGGGAGAAGAGAAAGATGCAAAAGGCCGCAGATAGGAGGGCGAGGCCGATTTGAGCGCTGCTGCCGTTGGTTTCAGCGATCTCAGTGGAGTCGTTTTCGAATTCGTTCATAAAGTCAGTTTTCTCGATTAGTTAGCCTTGGCTTCGATGCCGTATTTTTTGAGGAGGGTAGCAATACGCGGATTTTTATTTTGAATTTGGAGTTGCGCGAGATCGCGGATCAAGGCTGGTCCGACTTGATTAGCGAGTTGAGCTCCTGAATCAATCTGCTGTTGCTGCCCTTGAAATTGTTGCTGGAGGGTTTGAAGAGCGAGTTGCTGCGTTTGGATCTCGTCCTGTTGCTTTTGAAGGTTGCGTTGAAGTCCTTGGTTGCTCCAAGTGGCGACGAGAAACCAAAGGCTGAGTAGCAATGCTACCGCGCCGGTGGCGGTGGTGAGGGTGGCGGAGTTTTGATTCATTGGTGGGATTACGATTTAACTAGCACACAACTTGAAGCCTCGATTCGTGAAAGCGTCAAGCGGGAAAAGCTCTTGCTGTTGGTCGGTAAGGGAAATTAGATTCCCACGATGAAAGTTTTGGTAACTGGCGGAGCTGGGTTCATTGGTTCGCATGTATGCGCCCAACTCGCAATCGAAGGGTATGAGGTATCCGCGCTGGACGATTTCAACGATTATTATGACCCGCAAATCAAGCGTGCGAATATCGCTGCGCTGGGAACTGGTCTCGTGCTGCGGGAGGGAGATATTCGCAACGCGCGATTTGTCCAAGACGTGATGGCGGAAGGTAAATTTGAGTCTATAATCCATCTCGCGGCACGCGCCGGTGTTCGTCCATCGTTGATCGATCCAATGCTCTACATCGAAACGAATATCGTGGGCACCCAAAACCTCCTCGATGCTGCCCACAAGAGCGGGGTTTCCAAATTTGTTTTTGCTTCCAGTTCGTCCGTTTACGGTCTTGCAAAAGTGGTGCCATTTTCCGAGGAGTTACCGCTTCCTCAGACATTGAGTCCCTACGCGGCCACGAAAATTGCGGGTGAGCAACTTTGCGGAAATTATGCCCACCTCTACGGTATGCCAGTCGTCTGCCTGCGTTTTTTTACCGTTTACGGACCCGGACAACGCCCGGACCTCGCCATTCACAAATTCACCGACGCCATCCACCACGGCAGATCTATTCCTCAATACGGTGATGGCTCGACCCGCCGGGACTACACTTACATCGACGATATCGTTCAGGGCGTGCTGGGAGCACTTCGCTACAAGGGACCTGCGTTTGATATTTTCAATCTTGGTGAAAACCAAACCACGACCCTTTCGGAATTGATCGCTGAGATTGAACGGGCCCTTGGAAAGAAGGCCCTCATTGAGCGACTTCCCGAGCAACAGGGTGACATGCCTCTTACGTCCGCAGACATTTCAAAAGCTCGGCAACTGCTTGGTTATAATCCGACCACAAAAATCCACGAAGGTATCCCGAAATTTGTGGAGTGGTATTTGAGTCGCCGATGAAAAATGTCGCTGAAATCGCATCCGCTCTAGTCCGTATACCGAGCGTCAATCCCGACGGGGGCGATCCGGGCACGGATCAAATTGGCGAGGCTCGGTGCGCCGATTGGGTAGCGGATTTTCTAAGTGACGCTGGAGCGGAGGTATCTCTTTGCGAAGTGCTCCCGAAGCGTCCGAATATCGTCGCTCGATTTCCCTCAAAGCGTCCCAGCGCTCCTCGGATCCTTTTCGCTCCGCATCTTGATACCGTCAGCGTAGCGGGCATGACGATCGATCCCTTCAGTGGAGAGTTGCGCGACGGGCGTTTGTGGGGGAGGGGGGCTTCGGACACCAAGGGCCCCATGGCTTCGATGCTTTGGGCGCTTCGCGAGGCCCGTGATTTTTTATCAGATCTACCATATGAAGTTTGGTTTGCTGGTCTGGTGGGCGAGGAGGCCGGTCAGCATGGCGCGAAGGCGCTCGCGGAAACGGAGTCGTTCGATTTCGTGATGGCGGGTGAGCCCACGTCCCTCAATGTCGTTTACGCCCACAAGGGGTCATGCTGGCTGCATCTGGAAACATCGGGAGTCGCGGTTCACGCCTCGCGCCCCGAGAGTGGATCCAACGCAATCTATAAAATGAGCGATGCCATCGATTGCCTGCGAAGAGATGTGGCATCACTCCTTGCCCAAAAATCTGACCCCGTTCTCGGGCACTCCACTCTGAGTGTGGGAATCATTCATGGTGGATCAAAAGTGAATATCGTCCCCGATCACTGTGAGGCCTCCGTCGACATTCGGACGATTCCGGGCATGGATACGGCCTTCGTTCAAGATATGCTCCGCAAGAGAGTTCCTGACATTCAAATCCAAATGCGCGGGTCAGCACCGCTCTACACCGATCCCGCTCATCCGCTCATCACGGTTTTGCAGTCCCTCGGTTCGCAACTCGAGGGCGCACCTTGGTTTTGTGATGCCGCCGTGTTTGCGGCAAAAGGCTCCGCAGCTATTGCGATTGGGCCGGGATCGATCGCCCAGGCGCACACGGCGGATGAATTCATTTCCCTCGACGATCTTGAAAGTGGGGCCGCTTTTTTTCTGTCATTCCTCCGTGGATTGAAAGAGTGCTGATTTCTTTGCGTGGTATATCCGGTCGAATTCCCGTTCTTGATCTCAAGCGGGTAAAGTGAAAAAGTGCCGCTTATCAGCAAGGAATATTACAGTTGGGAGCAGTCAACGGAGAAAGTGCGTAGGCCATTTTATGAGTCGAAACTATTCTGGGTTCCTATTGCCGTGCTCGCTTTGGGGGCCTTTGCGGGCTGGGTTGCCTTTGGTATTCTGACTGACCGCTATCAGAAGCGCGCTGAGGAATTCGATCTCGAGCAGATGGGGGAGATGGAATCCGCTTCGATTCTCTATGACAGAAAGGGGCGGGAATTTGGAAAACTCTTCATCCAAAACCGCCAACCAGTCCCCTATGAGCGCTTGCCGGAAATGCTCACCAAGGCGGTGATCGCGGCTGAGGACAATCGGTTTTACGATCACGATGGAGTCGATTACATGGGCATCCTCCGAGCCGCACTCACAAACTATCGCAAGGGGAAAATCTCGCAAGGCGCCAGCACAGTCACCCAGCAAGTCGCTCGCAATTCTTTTGAACTTCTCGAGCGCACCTATGAGCGCAAACTCATCGAGCTCTACCTCTCTTGGCGTATCGAAAAGCGGTTCAGCAAAAAAGAAATCATGAATTTCTATTTGAACCGCGTTTACTTCGGTAGCGGGTTCTATGGAGCCGAGGCAGCGTCGCAGGGTTATTTTGGTAAGCCCTCTATCGACATGTCGATCGGCCAGTGTGCGACTCTCGCAGGCCTGCTCAAAAGCCCGCAAGCCCTCTCGCCGTTCAACAACCCACAGGATTCTCTAGAAGCGCGGGATTTCGTGCTCAAGCGCATGCGGGAATTAGGATTCATTACTCGCAGGGAATTTGAGGAGGAAACCCAAGCTCCCAATGGGGTGGTCAAGCGTACGAACCCATTCAAAGTCAGCTATGCCATTGAGCTGATTCGCCAACAGGCCATCAAGGCATTGGGCTTCGAGCGCGCCATGAATGGAGGTTACAAAATCTTCACCACCCTCGACTCCGATATTCAGCGCGCAGCGGATTCCGCCACGCAGGAATTTCTTCTCACTGTGGAAAACCAACCCGGATACAAGCACCCCACCTTTGCTCAATACCGCGAAGCCACAAAAAGGACCGAAGAAGCCATCAACAGAGGCAACATGGGGGCCAAAATGCCCGAACCGAAATACCTCCAAGGTGCCGCGCTTGTTGTCGAAAATACAGCCGGTGGCATCCTTGCTCTCACGGGGGGACGGGACTTTGTTCACAGCGAATATAATCGGGCCATTCAAGGCAAACGCGCGGCCGGCACGGCCTTCACCCCGTTTGTTTATGCTGCCGCATTTCAGTCAGGAACCTTCCCTGGTGAAATCGTCCAAGACGCCTGTATCGATAACCGTTACGTGATGGTCGGGGGTGAAACCGGCATTCTCGGTGAATGGGGGGTCGAAACAGCCGACAACGAATACGAAGGCCCGATCCCCGCAAGGGAGGCCCTCGTTAAGGGTAAGAATGCCGCTACTGTCCGCCTCGGAATGAAGACAGGAATCCAGCCTGTCAAAACCATTGCCGCCGCCGCAGGCGTATCCTCCCCGATACGCGATTACGCCAATGCCTTTCTCGGAAGCAGCGAGGTGACCCTTGATGAGCTTGTCCTCGGCTATACCGTTTTCGCGAACCTCGGTCAGCGCCCAGCTGATCTTTACATCATCCAGTCCGTCCAGGACGGCAACTCAAAGACCATTTTCAATGCGCCCCGCAAGCGCTACCAAGTCATGTCTCCCGCCGCTGCCTACCAAGTTCACTCCTGCCTCAGTGACTACATGGAGCGGGGAATGGGTTCCCTTGCAACCAAGCAATTCGGGCTTGGCAATTTCCCCGTCGCGGGAAAAGCCGGAACCGCCTACGGATTTACGGACACCTATTTTATTGGCTACAGTCAGGCTGTGACTTGTGGAGTGTGGGTCGGGTTTGACAAGCCGACCAAGATTTACCGCGGCGCTTTCGGCAAAGATCTCGCTCTCCCCATCTGGTCGAAGATCATGAATGTGGCAGCGAAAGACTTTGCTCCGAAATCCATCGAAAAGCCATCGGTACTCAAGCCTATCGAAGTTTGTCGATCCTCTGGACTGCTTGTCTCGCCTCGCTGTGCCCAGCCTGAACCTGCCTCAGTCGGCGCTGGTGCCCCTCAATCTAGCGCCCCTAGTACTCCCGCCGCCACATACAAAGAATGGGCAACTGACGAGCAGGCGCCCACGGTCGTTTGCGACATCCATGGTGGCGGAGTGAGAAATTACTCAAAGGAATTTAATCAGGAAGATTGGCCTCGGGCGGCGACCGCCGTCGATCTGACAAAAATCCGCCCCGTTGCGATGACATCCTCGGCGCTTGTTGGATTCAATGACGTGTATCAATCCGTGCGTCCGGGCGCGGAAAGCGACAACGACGCCAATATCCCCGTCGCCAAAGCCATCCCCCTCGATACTCCGGCGCCACCCGCAGATTCGCCCGCCGCACCATCCAGTGAAATCGAGGTCCGTCGCGCGGAGCCCGTCAATGCTCCCTCTCAGCCTCTGGAAACTCCCGCCCTCAGTGTGCCGCCGCCAGCTCCGATCGATTTTTCGAATTGATCTCTCGGACTTTTTGGTGGTGGGGGTGACCATTCCTCAAAATAAAATAAAAAAGATATTGCGCCTCAGAATATCGGAGCTAACTTGAAACTCTAATCGCGGGGTGGAGCAGCCCGGTAGCTCGTCAGGCTCATAACCTGAAGGTCAGAGGTTCAAATCCTCTCCCCGCAACCAATTTCTTATTAACGCCTATAAGAAATTTTCCGTCCGAAATATCCCCTCGAAATCGGGCTCCGTGACAAATCTGTGACAGCCACACCTATCCTCATGGGGTTGTGTAGTTTGGAGTAAGGTTGGCAAAATTGCGCCTTCCATGCACTCTCCTCAGTGATGGATATTTGGGAGTCCTGGCTGGCACATTTCCTCTATGCCAACAGCCGCACAGCCTCTCATTGAAACGCTCTCCGGGGATATGCCCGACCTTTGAGTGATGCCGACAAGCCTTGTTTTTCGGGCCAGGCCTCATCGATTTTCTAACCGCTGTCGGCGAGCGGGATTTGCACTAATTTGGGAAACGCTTTGCCAAAAGTGTAATGCCGATCTCTTACCTAGGGCCCTCTGAAAGCAGCCAAGTGCGGAAAAACGGGCTGAAAAATCGGTAGCCCTTGGAATCCCGAAACACCAAGCCTTCATGTTCCAAACGATTTAATGATTTGGTTACCGATGAAGGCTGGCTGATGCCCGAGATTTTTAGGAAGGATTTCGAAGTTGGCTGCTGACCTCTGGTTTTTGCCAGGCCTAAAAGGACGCGAACCTGCCCCGGAGTGAGAAGGTCGATGATCCGGGAGTTCGATTCCCTCTCCGCTTGGTGAATTCGCTCAAGTCCCCGCTCCACCGCACTCACATCAATGACCTCCCCGGCGTCCGTAGTATTCCAAATTTGAGAGCATAATTGTTGCACATCGCCCGTGATGTCGTTCGCCAACTCGAAGACTCTCTCGAGGGCTGCGTCCTCGATATCACGCCGACCAGTGGCGAATTTCTTCCGAAGGTAAATGGCATAAGTTTCGCGTGGGATCGGCCCGACCGACACCGAAGCCGCCGACTTGAAAAATGGCTGCTTAGGGTCGTTGAAAATGGCATCCATCTGATTCCGGATGCTTCCGAGATAGAAATATGTGACCGCAGGTTGCAGTTGGATTGCTCCCCGGAGCGTGGCCATCACCTCCTCGTGCTCCGCAAGTTGGAGTAACGCTTGAAACTCGTCGAGCACCACCACCAATGGTCGCTTCTTTCCCTCCTCTCCAATCGGTTCAAGCACACGCTCCAGCGAACGCGGCGTGAATTCCCGACTCGACGCCAAATCCACCGAGAAAGTGGGATGTCCCGTCTGTGGATCGATGGTTGCCTGTGGACGCATCTGAGCAAACCCGCTCAGAATGGTTTTCAATGACAGGCCCCTCCGGCTCTGGGAGGCAAGAAACGACTCCGAAATCGCCTCCGCCAAGCTCGTTAGGCTGCTCTTTCCCCAGCAATTGACCAGCATCCAACTCACCCCCTTTTCCGCCCTGATCGCCTCTAAAACTCCCGAAGTCTTTCCCATTCGCCGACCACCGCGAATCACGCAATTCTGCTGTGAGCGGATATGCGCCCTCAACTCGTTCATCAAGTCCGGACGCGGGCAGAAGTCCCCACCCGAAACAACAACTCCATGCTGAAAAGGATTCATTCTTTAACAAGCATTACGCTACCGGTGTAATGCTGCAAGGGAAATTTGTTTTCAGTTTAACATTGTAGCGACGACCCCCGACCTGTTCTGGAAGGCATTCACCCCTGTGGCATTTGATACCGCAAGCGATACCTCGAAGAAGATCGTCCCGAAGAGTCACATCAAAGCAGCCGAAGCTGGAATTCAATGCCCTGGTCGTAGTCATCTCCAAGAGAACAGCGGTTATCGATTTCATAACACGAGTCGTCTCCGAGAGAGCAGCTGTTATGAAATTTGATACACGTGTTTGCTTCAAATGAACAGCTGTCATGAAAATCGAGGCAGCTGTTCAGAAAACGCTGATAGGACTTAAATTTAACAAGGCAGGCCGAAATCGTCGAGGAGGGCGGGGTCGATTTCGTTGATCAGGATGTCGAGTTTGCGGTTGCAGTAGGTGATGAAGTAGCGGCCGTTGTATTCGAAGAACTGAGGGTAGTTCACATCGGTGCGGCAGCCGTATTTCTCAGGGCTGTCCTGGACGTTGTTTTGGACGCAGTGGTTGTCGATGACGACTTGCGGGGCTTTCCAGACGATGCGTGTTGGGCCCTTGGCGTCGCGCTCTTCTTTCTCTGGCGGTTGTATCAAGATTGGAAAAAACTGCCTGTGCACGATTGATAAAACGGGAGTGCGACCGTCTCGAGCGTGAAACACACTGTTTCTGCGTAAGCGTTGCGAGGAGCACCACCTGCCGTAGGTCGTGGAGATGTCGTATTCTGGAGGCTATGCCATCTACAGCATCGCTATTATCAGCAGGGAAATTCTCAAGCAGGACAGTCTGGTGTGTGCGCGCGTGCCCGTTGCAAACAGGCCTTTTTCTCATGATTGCATAAGCTTTCAACCGGCGAGGAATTGCAGTGGAGAATTTTCTCCAAATTACTCCGCTGAAATCGATGTGGACCTTATGATCAAAATACGGACCTCCACATAGATTCTTAGCGACGTGTTAACATGTTGAAATAATAAGCACATATTTTCAACATTATGAATCGAGATACTGCTTATGGAAAAACCTCGGATTTGGTCCTTGGGCGCGTCCGGATGGCGAAGCGTCGGTGGGGTGGGGCATTTACTCCATCGGATTTTGCTGATATCGGAGACCTACGGTC
>RFZT01000120.1 GCA_009920585.1 bacterium | reverse complement strand
ACTAACCGAAGGTTGGCCCGAAGGGCGAGCTGAGCGGGAGCGAACGAGTCAAATGTGTAGCCCAGGTGCGCCTGTGGCCTGGCGGTGGATTTTCGTCGGTTCCGGACAACTCATTTGCCCGTGAACCCATGTATCGGGCATGTCGCCGCGAATGACCGGCAGGTAATAAAGAGCCGAGAGAACCCTCCTCATCCAGAGGCTCAGGTTCGAAGCGACCGCAGGCAATAGCAAGTTGATGGCAACGCCTTTTTGGCCATTTAGGTAGTTTCGGCAAGTCGAAAGTCGCTTTTGAGGTGCCCAATTCGTGACTCGATCGCTGCTAGATTTACGCGGCAGCGCCGCGACGACTCATTTGGCGGAGACGACAACCAACTCGGCCGTGAGCGGCGCTTGGTCGGAAGCTGGGCCGGCGGCAATGCGGTAGGCGCCGGGGTCAACTACATAGCGCTTTTCAACATCATCCCACCGGCGCAGCAGTTTGGCTGGAACGGCTATTTCGACCGTTTTTGTTTCACCCGCCTTGATCATTTCGCGCTTGAAGCCGATCAACTGGCGGAGCGGCATCGACACGGGAGGTTTGATGGCGGTGGCATAAAGTTGAACGACCTCATCACTATCCCGTTTGCCGGAATTGCGAACGGTGATCGCGGCGGTGATGGTCTCGTCGGGTTTGGCGGTCGGGGATGAAAGCGTGAGCTTCTGGTAATCGAAAGTCGTGTAGCTTAAGCCATGGCCAAAGGCGAACAGGGGCTTGCCCGTGAAGTAGCGGTAGGTGCGATTGGCCATCGAGTAATCCCCGAAAGGCGGCAGGTCGCTGTCGTTTCGATAAAAAGTGATCGGGAGGCGACCGGAGGGGCTGGTTTCGCCAATCAACGCACCGGCCACGGCATCCGCGCCGCGTTGGCCGTAATACCAGCAGTTCAATACCGCATTGGCTTGGTCCGGATCAAAGCTCACCGCGCTGCCGCAGGTCAGGACGACCACGGTGGGTTTCTTGAGCGCCGAAACCTTCTCGAGCAGTTCGCGCTGGATGGCTGGCAGAACGATCGATGTGCGATCACCCCCATTAAAGCCCTCCGCACTCACTGTCATCTCCTCGCCTTCCAGATCAGCGGTCAGCCCAAGGGTCAAAACGATGTGATCCGCCTCCTTCGCAAGGGCCAGCGCGCGATCCATCCCGTCATCCTGCCCCGGTGGTCGCCAGCCGAGCTGGATTCGCGCCCGAGGCATGAACTGCGCGAACTCGATACGCAGCTTGTAGGCTTGGCCGGCAATGAGTGGCAAATCGGCGCTCTCCGTGCGGTTCTTAGGCTTGCTCATCCCGTTAATGACCAGTTTGTCATCGACGAACAGGCGCACCCTGCCTTCGACGGCGAGGCTCAGGATATACAGGCCCGATTTTTGCGGAACCAAAACCCCACTCCAGCTAACCGAGGCATCGCGGGAGGGAATTTCAGGGACCGGATACATGTCGTGCCAGAGAAGGTCGATCTTCTTGTCCGTTCGAGTCGCGATCGGTTCGCCTTGGAATTCCCTATTATTGAACACTTCGCCTTTCATTCCCTGTTGACTGCGGGAGTCATCCGTAAACAAAACCCCCTCCGGCAATGGTTGCCCATTGATGCGATACCCTTTGACCAATGGGAGGGAGCAATCCGTCAACACTTTCACACCCATTGGTTCCAATTTGTCTTTGATGCCTTGGGCGAGCGTCACCTCTCGTCTGGGTATGCCGCTGTAGTTTCCAAGCAGGGCGGCAGCTTCATCACCCGTTGGTCCGATCACGGCCACGGTTTTCAATTCCTTGGGATTCCATGGCAAAGCGCCGTCGTTTTTTAACAAAACGAGACTCTGCTGCGCGACTTCCAGCGCCAGTTGGTCGTGTGCCGGCGAAGCGTTTTCAGAGATAGGAATACTCCGGTAACTCACGCGCGAGGCGGGATCGAATTGCCCCAACTGGAAGCGCAAAACAAACAACCGGCGCAGCGCCTCATCGAGTTCCTTCTCGGTGATCAGTCCACGCTTCAGCGCTTCTGGCAGCGCCTTGTATGTCGTGCCGCTGCAGAGGTCGTTTCCGGCCTTGATGGCCATGGCACTGGCCTCGGCCGCGTCCTGCGCAAATTTATGCGAAGAGGGCTTCCAGATGTCCGCAACGCTGTCCACATCACCGACCACCGCACCGCGAAACCCCCATTCCTCGCGAAGGATATCCGTGAGCAACATTTTGTGACCCGAGGCGGGAATCCCATTCACGGCGTTGTAGGCGCTCATGAGTGACTTCGCACCTCCCTCGCGGATACCTGCCTCAAATGCCGGTAAATAGGTCTCGCGCAAATCGCGTTCGGACACGACAGCATCAAATGCATGACGCAAGGGTTCCGGCCCGCTGTGCACGGCGAAATGCTTGACCGTCCCCACGGTCTTCAAATAGTTCGGATCGTTTCCTTGCAAGCCACGCACGAAGGCCACCCCGTAACGGCCCGTCAGAAAGGGATCTTCGCCGTAGGTTTCTTGTCCGCGTCCCCAGCGTGGATCACGGAAAATATTGATATTGGGGGACCAGATGGTCAGCCCCGCATATCGCTTAGAACCGCCTCCTTTTTTAGCAATGGCCTCGTTGTTCTTGGCGCGCGCCTCCGTGGAAATCGCATCGGCCATGCGTTGGACGAGTTCGGGATTCCAGGTCGCGGCGAAACCGATAGCCTGAGGGAATACCGTGGCGTTGCCATTTCGCGCCACGCCGTGCAGGGCCTCGTTCCACCAATCATACTGGGGGATGTCGAGGCGAGGGATAGCAGGGCTCGCCATCATCAACTGGGATATTTTTTCTTCCACCGTCAGGCGGCCGATCAAATCGTCCACGCGCTGTGCGACCGGCAGGACTGGATCGAGGAAGGGCAGAGCAGATTGCGCGTCGGGCGCGGATTGGGCGGCAAACGCAGAGGCAACCCCGATCAGCCAAAGCGAGGCCAACCGTGCGACAAGAAACAGCAACGAATTTTTTTTCATAGGACTTTTGAGTTTCAGTAAATCTCACCTCACTAACGAGGCATGATTTTTTCGCGAAGGGAGTTTTGGCGATCCAGCAAGCCGGCATAGAAATCGGCGCGTCTGGATTCGAGGCGAGTGCCCTCACGCACTGGGCTGCAGTGCGCAGCGAGGGCGTCCAGCGAGGAACCGGGTGTGGCCGCGTGCAGCGCCTGAATGGCAGCTCCGAGGGCGGCACCTTCGGCGCTCTCCATCGTGACCACGGGATAGCCGAAGACATCGGCGAGGATTTGGCGCCAGACCGGGCTTTGACTTCCACCTCCAGTGAGACGGATTTCGGTCGGTTTGAGACCGAGGGATTCCATGCGTCGGAGTCCGTAAGCCATACCAAGCGTCACGCCTTCCATCGCCGCGCGCGCCATGTGGGCGGGCGTGAGATTGGAAGTCGTCATGCCGTGCAGGACACCGCAGCCATGAGGCAGGTTCGGGGTCCGCTCACCTTGCAGATAGGGAAGGAAAAGAAGCCCATCGGCGCCTGGCGGCACGCTGGAGATTTCGGCGTCCATGCGGGCGTGGTCCCATCCAAAGAGATTGCGGAACGCCTCAGTGGCCACCGTAACATTCATCGTGCAGAGGAGCGGCATCCAATGATCGGCGCTGTCACAGAACGCGGCGATCTCGCCATGCGGGTCGATGACCGGCTTGTCGGCGCAGGCGAAAATCGTGCCACTGGTTCCGAGGCTGGCGGTGACAACGCCCGGGCTTGTGTTTGCCGTGCCGATGGCAGCCATCTTCGGAGAAAGCCCCCAATCCGCAGCAAGCAAGGGCAGAAGCGTTCCTGCGGGCTCCAGCGAAGACCCAAGCGATGGGAGCATTTCCATCAAGCGGGGATCGATGGCATCGCAAACTTTCGGGCACCAAGTGCGGGCGCGAACATCCATCAACGCCGTTCCCGAGGCGTCGCCAAATTCCATGCGGAGCGCACCGGTGAGCTTCAGATTGAGGAAGTCATGCGGCAGGGCGACATGGGCTAGACGGGCGAAATTCGCGGGCTCGTTTTGTTTGAGCCAAAGAATTTTGGGCGCGGTGAATCCCGGCAGGATGTCGTTTCCCGCGAGTTCGATAGTTTTTTCACGACCGCCGAGTTTGGCACGAATTTCGTCGCACTGAGCGGTTGTCGAAGTGTCGCACCAGAGTTTGGCAGGACGGATGACTTGATGATTGGCATCGAGCGGCACGAAGCCGTGTTGCTGACCAGAAACGCCGATCCCGCCGACCTCGGATTTTCTAGATCCGAGATCGGAGAGGACCTTGGTAACGGTCTCGCAGAGCGCGTCCCACCAGATAGCGGGATCTTGCTCAGCGTGACCAGCAGGCAAGCCCTCGATGAGATCGTAGGACTTGCTGGCGGAGGCCACGATTTTCCCCGAATCGCCGTCGAGGGCGACGGTTTTCAGGCTCTGTGTGCCGCAGTCGATGCCGAGCGTGATCACTGGAGTTCGTTGACGATGTTTTCGAGGTACTCCTGGCCGCCGCTGGAGAGCGTGGGCGACGGTTGGGAGAGGGCGATTTTTTCGAGTTCGGCGAACGATGCCTTACCTGCAAGAACCTTTTTCCCGAGGTCGGAATCCCATGTTGAATAGCGGTTCTTCACGAATTCCCCGATGCGGCCGTCCTCACGAATCGAAGCGGCGATCTTGAGTCCTCGCGCGAAGGCGTCCATGCCGCCGATGTGGGCGTGGAAGAGATCAACCGGATCGTGTGATTCGCGGCGACGTTTGGCGTCGAAGTTCAGTCCACCCCTGGTGAGTCCGCCCATTCCAAGAATGACAAGCATGACCTCGGTGGCGAGGCGGATATCGGTCGGGAACTGGTCTGTATCCCAGCCAATGAGTTCATCTCCACGGTTGGCATCGACCGAACCGAGTTTACCGGCGTTGGCGGCCACGGTGAGTTCGTGGCGCATCGTGTGGCCGGCCAGAGTCGCGTGGTTGGTTTCGATATTGAGAGCGAACTCGTCGAGCAAGCCGTATTCGCGGAGGAAGTTCAGGCAAGCGGCGGAGTCCGAGTCATATTGGTGAGTGGAGGGTTCGCGGGGCTTCGGTTCGATCCAGAACGGTCCGTCAAAACCGATCTCTTTTTTCCAAGCCACGGCCATGTGGAAAAAGGCGGCGAGTTGGTCGAGTTCATGCTTCATATCGGTATTCCAAAGCGAGGAATAGCCTTCGCGTCCACCCCAGAAAACGTATCCGCCACCGCCGAGTTCCTTGGTCACTGACATGGCCTTTTTGACCTGTGCTGCGGCATAGGTGTAAACAGGCAGGCTCGGAGAAGTCGCGCCGCCTTGAGCGTAGCGCGGATGAATGAAGAGGCAAGCGGTGCCCCAGAGGAGCTTCTTGCCGGTGCGCTGCTGTTCCTCGGCCAGCGTTCCCGCGACGGCATCCAGCGCAGCGTGAGACTCGGCCAGCGTGTCGAGTTCGGGAGCCACATCGCGGTCGTGGAAGCAGTAGTAGTCGATGTCGATTTTTTCGAGAAATTCAAAAAAAACGCGCACGCGTTTCTGGGCATTGGCGACGGAGTTCGAGCCATCATCCCACGGCATGAGGGCCGTGCCGCCACCGAAGGGATCGGCGAGCGGGTTGCGCATCACATGCCAGTAGGCGGCGGCGAAGCGCAGATGCTCGCGCATGGATTTGCCTTCAACGAGTTCATTTGGATTGTAGTGTTTAAAGGCAAAGGGATTTTTCGATTTCGGGCCTTCGAAGGTGATCTTTGGTATGCCGGGAAAGTATTCGGTGCTCATGTTTTTTGTTGGTGGTTTGTTTTACTGTCGGGTTTGTATGTTGATGCTTATTGTTTAGGTTTATCGGTTTTTTTCGGATTGGTAAAATACTTACTCCAAACGATCTCGCGATCTCCGCCACGCTCGACCATCACTGGATAAATTTCGTCCCACCAAGTATCATAGGCTGCCGCCATGGTTTTGGCGCGCTTGGACTCGGCATCGGCCAAGTCGTTTTGGCAACCGGGGTCTTTCTTCACATCGAAGAGGGCCCAATGGCCTCGAGGGGTCACGCCCCAATGGAGCTGGGCATTTTCTTTGGTGTATTGCGCGAACTTGCTCCCCTTCTCCACATTTCGGAGAGTTTCACATTGGTCTCCGTGGGTTTCCAAATTGCATTTCGGATTGTCACAGGGACGACTGCTCACGAGCAGATAGTTTCCCTGACGCACACCGGCCATGGCATACTTGTGGTCGGCCGCCATGCCACCGGGCCAGCGGGCCACATGGTGGTAAAGTATGCGGTCGTCATGCCAGGCGATCGGGGCTTTGGATTCCAGAACGGGAAGGAGATTGAAGCCCTCGAGTTGAGGTTGCAGTTTCTCGGGAATCTTCACACCGGCAACAGCGCACAGCGTCGGCAGGAAATCGAGATGGGCAGTGAGGTTGTCCACTTTGTGCGCAGGCCAGTGACCACTCCAGCGCCAATAGGAAAAGGTGCGGGACCCGCCCTCCCATGCCGTGGCTTTGCATCCACGCATGTTGGCATTGTAAACGTCGAGCCCCCAGGTCTGGCCATTATCCGACATGAGAATCACGATCGTGTTTTTATCGAGTTTCTTCTCTTTGAGAAACGCCATGAGGCGGCCGATATTGTAGTCGAGGTTGGCGACCATCCCGAGATACTTGGCTTCCTCGTCTGAAACCTTCCCTCGGAAGGGAGCGATAAATTCCTCGGGGGCCGCAAGCGGATCGTGCGGCGAGTAAGTGGAGAGGTAAAGGAACCAGGGGTTGTCCTTGGTTTCCCCGATGAAATCCATCGCATCGTTGAAGTAAATATCCTCGCGGAAACCAGAAACCTTCGCTTTCTTTCCGTTACGCTCCATGACGGGGTCGAAGTGCTCCCTTGGTCCACCTACGTTAGTGGAACACCAATCGAATCCACGATCTTCAGGAGCGTAGCCCTTGTTATTACTGAGATGCCATTTGCCGATCCATCCATTGCGGTATCCGGCGGTGGAGAGCAAATTGGGCAGAGTGGTTGCCCCTTTCCAGAGTTCCTCGCGTGGCACTTGCGTGTGGGTTACTCCGCTACGGAACTCATGCATGCCAGTCAGCAGGGCCGCTCGTGTGGGCGAGCATGAGGGGCTCACATAGAAATTCTCCAA
>RFZT01000119.1 GCA_009920585.1 bacterium | reverse complement strand
ATTCTTCGCCACATTGCACCAGCTTCGCTGGGACGACCATCGATACTACCACCACAGCCGGATCAACCAGTCGCTCCATCTTGTAAGCGCCTCGAGTTTCGTTTGCGCCTATTTGCTCGTCTGGACTCAACCAGCCGTGGCCGTGTTCCTAGCTTGGATCGTCGGGATGACCAGCCGTCAGGCCGGGCATTTTTTCTTTGAACCGCGCGACTATGACGATGTGAACCACGCGACGCACGACCACAAGGAAGACATCAAAGTCGGTTACAACCTGTTTCGTAAAATAGTGCTCATGACCCTCTGGGCAGTCTCACCAGTCCTGCTCTATTTCACCCCCACCGTCTTCGGGCTCCTGCCTGCGCCGCAAAATACAATGGGCTACTTGAACAACACAGCCATCCTCTGGCTCGCAGTCGGAGTCGGCGGACTTCTCTTCCGCACGGTGCAGCTTTTTTTCATTAGCGATGTGCAGACCGGTCTGGGTTGGGCCGTAAAAATCATCACCGATCCTTTCCACGACATCCTGCTCTACTGGAAGTCGCCGATTTACCTGCTGCGCGGCGAGCTTATCGACCCGATGCACCATGTGCGCGATCAAGTCGGCGAGGCAACTGACGAAAAAGAACTCGAGAACGGCGAAGCAGTCTCCAGCGGCAGCGCTTCCTAAGCAGCCCGACTGCCGGATAATAAAGCCCCAATCGTTTCACGCACGAGTCGTCGCCGCACCGGTGCACGGCCCGGTTCGGCCCAGAACCATCCGTCATCCCGCATGGATGCGGCTGCCGCAACGAAACGCCGGGCCACTTCCTCAAAATCGCGGTCTGTGTAATCCAGGCTGAAGATGAGCCGCCCCGTGCCAGTCCACGGTAGAGCCAGTCCCTGCCCGCGGAGATAAAATTGCAGCATCCAGTTGTAGCGGGAGGGGGCATCGTAAAGGACTACCCAGACTGACGACATATTGGCAACGCGAACGGGCAGATTTTCCGCCTCAAGAAGGGCATTGAGAAGGGCAGCTCGGGCGTTCCATCGTTCGTCAAGCCCCTCGTAGAGAGCACGAATTTCAGGGGAATCCAAACGGTCGAGGAATTCGGCCATGGCTCCCATCACGGCAGGATGTGAGTTGAATGTGCCACGGGCGAAGCAGATATCGGCAGGACGGTCTTCGCGGAAGCGGCGCATGTATTTGCGACACCCGCAGAGAACCCCGACTGGCAAGCCGCCGCCCAATGTCTTGCCATAGGTAACCAAATCGGCACGCACGCCGAAATACTCCTGCGCGCCTCCGGGGGCGAGACGGAAACCGAGGAAGACCTCGTCGAAAATCAGAACGATGCCACGCGCGTCGCACACCTCACGCAGGGCCTGCAGCCAGAGTTTGTAAGTCGCGCGGTCGAAATGGGCGCGGCGACCGTTGGACAACAGGGAGGCATCTGTCGGTGCGGGCTTATTCGGGTGTATGGCCTGCAGCGGGTTGATCAGCACGCAGGCGATGTCGCGCCGTGTGCGCAGGACATGAAGGGTGCGATCGGACATCTCGGACAAAGTGTAGGTCTCGTGGGCGGTGGACGGGTTGCCCGCCCCGGGCTGCACATCGCCCCACCAGCCGTGATAAGCGCCGCAGAATCGCACGAGGTGCGTGCGCCGCGTGTGGTAGCGGGCCAAACGCACAGCCTGCATGACCGCCTCGGTGCCGGACATGTGGAAAGACACTTCATCCAGGCCGGAGATTTCCCGCAAACGCGCGACATTGGAGGCGACCAGCGGGTGATAAGGCCCCAGCACCGTGCCAGCCTCGCGCACCCGCTCCCAGCCTCGTTCGACGCAGGTGCGGTAAAAATCGTGGCCGAAAAGGTTAACCCCGTAGGATCCGGCCACATCGTAGTATTTGTTCCCGTCGAGGTCGGTCAGCATAACTCCCGCCGCGCCCTGCAGGAAGGCATCCGGGGATAGATGCTCGCCGACCACTTTGCGGTAAGGAAACGGCACACGGTAACGGTCGGTGAATTGCAGGTCGGAGATGCCCTCGCGAGCCGTCGCCGTCAAATCCTGCGTCGTCGGGGATCGGTCGCGAAGGCTGGCTGCCAGCCGAGCAAACGCGGATTCGCGACGCGCTGCCACCTCCTGCGGCGCCCCGTCGGAGCGGAAAAACCGCGCACCAGTAAATTCGTAATAAGGCACCAATCGAGCCACGCGCCGCGACATTTTGGCGTGGCCAGTCAGCGACGGATGCTTGGCCGCCGAAAGCTGGAGGCGGACCACCACTTTGGCCAGCAGCGCCACAGCCAGCACGCCACCCGCAGCGGGGAGCGCCCAAAACGCGGATTGCTCAATCATCGCTCCGCATGATATTTCTCTGTTTTGAACTCGACATGACTAGACGAACCATTAGCACACAGCTCTTCAGCGAGGGAAGCCTCAATTTTATCCTCACCAATGGCTTTCCCCGCCGCGCCGCCACGCGTTTTGCCGGATGGTTCTGCCGCGTGCGACAACCACTGGTCCGCGACCTCTCCATCGCGGTGTGGCGCCGTTTTTGTGATGTCGATTTGGCCGACGCAAAAAAAGCGCATTTTGATAGCCTGCACGACTGCTTTGTGCGCGAATTGCGTGACGGGGCGAGGCCGGTTGATCCATCACCCCGCACCTTGGTAAGTCCGTGCGACGCCATCACTGGCTCCTGCGGCACCATCCGTGGAGACGAACTGCTTCAGGTCAAAGGGTCGCCTTACACGCTGAACGAACTCCTCCGCGACGAGTCGACCACCGCCGCCTTGAAGGGGGGCATCTACGCTACACTGCGACTCACCGCGGGCATGTATCACCGCTTCCATTCGCCGCATGATGTACGCTTAGAGAGTGTCTGTCATGTGCCAGGCGGAGTCTGGAATGTCAATCCCTCCACTCTCGAACGCATTGATCGTGTCTTTTGCCGAAACGAGCGCGCTATCATTCGCCTGCGCATCGAACCCGGCGGACAGCTTATCGTTCTTGTTGCTGTGGCCGCAGTCCTTGTGGCTGGCATCCGCTTGCGCCTTGGAGACGCCGTAGTCGACCCTCGCCAGCTCGGGAACGGCCCCGTGCCGTCCACGCATTTTTCCAAGGGAGACGAAATGGGCTGGTTCGAGCACGGATCGACCATAATCGTCCTTGCCCCTGCTGGCTTTACTCTCGCCCCTGGCGTGCAGGCCGGCATCCGCACGCGCGCGGGGCAACCTCTGTTCTTGCGGACGCCGACCTCATGAATTAACCACAACCGACCAAAGGGAGATAGATTGCCGAAGGCAACTCCGAAGGAGTGAGCGTAGTGAGTCAAAGAACACACAGAGCACATAAAAAGTGTTAAAAAAGAGTCCCACATATTCACATATTTTAGCTCAGAGACCCATCATCAGATGGAACCTCAGCAGTCCGCCATTTAAAAACTCTCCCAAGGGCATTCTGCCGCAGACTATGTGTAACCGATCTTCTCGGTTCATACCACCCGGATAAAGACTGTCGGATAAAGACTTGACGGACCCTCGGGTAGTGGCAATCTTATTATTTGCGCTGCTGTGAGTGCTCTATTTATTCCTTCCCTAATTTTTATTATAAAATGACAAGCGACAACCCGACCATGACCGCCTTCGTGCTCCACGGCGCGAAGGACATCCGCAAAGAAGTAGTCCACCGCCCCGCTCCCGGCCCTGGCGAGGTGCTGGTGGCGGTGCGCGCCGCTGGCATTTGTGGCAGCGATCTCCACTACTTTGCTCACGGCAAATGCGGCAACTTCGTCCCCACCCAACCGTTCATCCTCGGCCACGAATTCGCCGGTGAAATCGTCGCCCACGGCGAAGGCGTGCAAAGCCCGGCCATCGGCACCCGCGTGGCGGTCGATCCGTCGCGCGCCTGCGGTCGCTGTAAACAATGCCGCCAAGGCCGCTACAATCTTTGTCCGAAGATGGTCTATTGCGGTTCTGCCAGCGTGACACCGCCGTGCAACGGCTGTTATGCGGAATACATCACTGCGCCCGCGCAAAACTGCTGGCCGCTGCCGGACGGCTTCGAATACGCATGGGGAGCACTGCTAGAGCCGATGAGCGTCGCCATGCACGCGGTCCAACGCAGCGGCGGCGTGGGCGGAAAATCCGTGCTCATCACCGGCGGAGGCACCATCGGCCAGATGATTTTATTAGTGGCCGTGGCCTTCGGCGCCAGCAAGGTGATCGTTTCCGATATCAAGCCCTTCTCCCGCGACTTCGCGGAGGAGCATGGCGCGGCTGGCACGCTCGATCCGACAAGTAAAACCCTGACGGACGATGCCGCCAAACTCTCACCCGGCGGCTTCGAGGTGGTCTTCGAGGCGGCAGGTGTCGCGGCCGCGCTCGACCAAGCGATCCGCCTCAGCGCACCAGGAGCCACTGTCGTGCAAGTCGGCACTCTGCCTGATGGAACGGCCATCCCGGCCAACGCCCTGCTCTCCCGCGAACTCCAATACGTCGGATCATGGCGCTTCGCCAACGTCTTCGAACGCGTCATCGAAATGGTCGTCTCCGGCCGCATCGACCCCCGCCCACTGATCACCAAGATCCATCCATTCGAAAATCTCTCCGAAGCCATCGTCGAAGCCGGATCCGGAGAGAACGTCCTAAAAATGCAGATCGCCAACCCAGCCTGACCTTCGCGATGGACTACGCCGAACTTGGAAAAACTGGACTCAACGTTTCCCGCCTCAGCTTCGGAGCCTCCGCGCTCGGCGGTGTGTTCCGCGATATCGACGAAGCCGACGGCATCCGCGCTGTCCACGCCGCGCTTGACGCAGGGATCAACTACTTCGACGTCGCCCCCGCTTACGGCGGCACCCTCGCGGAAACCGTGCTGGGCAAGGCGCTCAAAGGCATTTCACGCGACCGCTATTTCCTCTCCACCAAGGCCGGCAAATACACCGCACCCGGCAGCTACGGCGCCGACGAATTCGACTACTCCTCATCAAGAATCCGCACAGGGCTTGAGGAAAGCATGCAGCGCCTCGGTGTCGATTACCTCGACCTCGTCCATCTCCACGATTTCGAATATCAAGGCGGCTCACAAACCGAGAGCGCCTTTGCTGAAGGCTTTCCCACGCTGGTCGCCCTCAAGCAAGAAGGCCGCATCGGAGCCGTCGGCGCTGGCATCTATCCGCTCGACCTCTGGCAGCGCGTCATCACCGAGGCGCCAGTCGACGCCATCCTAACTCACAATCATTACTGCCTCAACGACACCCGCGGGCTCGAACTCGTCGAGCCATGCCGCTCCAAAAACGTCGGCATGATCAATGCCTCGCCTTTCGCTAGTGGGCTTCTTACCGGCGGTAAAATCGCCGACTGGCATCCCTCCAACTCCGGGGAACGCGCCATCTTTGCGGAGGCCGCCGCATTTTGCGAAAGTCACGGCAGCTCCATCGCCAAGCTCGCGTTCCAGTTCGCCTGCCAGCAAAGCCCGTTCCACACCACGATGTTCAGCACCGCCCGCAGCACCTCGCTGCAGCGCAACCTCGCTTGGTATGGCGAGGCTTACGATACCTCGCTGCTCGCCGAAGTGAGAAACATTCTCGCCCCCGTCATGAACCAACAATGGGACTTTGACGCTGGTGTTGAGAAATTGGAAAAATAACCTGCCTATGCTCGCCGCCATGATCAAAAAATCTGGGGCAAAACAGACTGATTTATGAAAATCGACAGCCACCACCACCTCTGGGCCATCAACGACACCGACTATGTCTGGATGACCGAAGTATACGACGTGATCCGCCGCAACTTCCTCGCTCCCGACCTGTATGCCGCACTCGATGAATCCGGAATCGACGGCAGCGTTGCAGTCCAAGCCAGGCAGATGATCTCGGAGACGGATTTTTTATTAGCCACCGCCGATACCAATCCGCGTATCAAGGCCGTGGTCGGCTGGGTCCCTCTCTGCGAGAATGCCGGCGAGCCATTTCTGGAACGCTACGCCGCGCATCCGAAACTTCGCGGCGTGCGCCATGTCGTCCATGACGAGCCAGACGATCATTTTGTCCTCCGCCCCGACTTCAACGCAGGCATCCGCAACCTCGCGAAATACAATCTCACTTACGATCTCCTGATTTTCTGGAAACACTTGCCGCAGACGATCCAGTTTGTGGACATGCATCCCAACCAACCGTTCGTCGTCGATCACATCGCCAAGCCACGCATCATTGCAGGAAACTTTGACACCGATTGGGCAACCGGCATCCGCGAGTTGGCCAAGCGCGAAAATGTCAGCTGCAAGGTTTCTGGCATGCTCACAGAAGTGCACGGAGAAACCTGGGATCTTGAATTGCTGCGCCCGTATTTTGAAACGGTTTATGAAGCATTCGGCCCGCAACGCGTGATGTTCGGCTCCGATTGGCCGGTCTCCCTGCTCCGCTCCAACCATGCCGGGTGGACGCGCGTTTGCGCCAACCTAACCGGAAATCTGGATGTAGCAGCACAAGCCGCTTTCTGGGGCGGCAACGCGGCGCGCATCTACCAAATCCCGAATTGCTGATTTTCCCGGCGGCAGCAGCCATACAATCCATGAAAACCCTATTTCCTGAAAATCTCGCCGATCGCATCCGTGCCGCCAAAATTGTGGCGGTCGTTATTATTGACGAACCGATCGATGCGGTGCCGCTGGCTCGCGCGCTGCTCGACGGCATTGGAATCGCTTGCCGCCATCCGCCGAGATTGCCCTGAGGTTTTCGCGGGGCTGGGGACGGTGCTCACTCCCGAGCAGGTCGGTCAGGCGGTCCAAGGTGGAGCGGCGTTTGCCGTCTCCCCCGGCCTCAACCCGGATGTCGTCCGCGCGGCCGCCGCAGCCGGTCTGCCCTTCGCTCCGGGAATTGCCACGCCTTCTGACATCGAGAGCGCCGTGGCCTTGGGCTGCCGCCTCTTGAAGTTTTTCCCTGCGGAGCCCTCCGGCGGCATATCCTACTTGAAGTCGATTGCTGCCCCCTACGCCCACTTGGGCCTAGAATACATCCCGCTGGGCGGCCTCGACGTAGAAAACTTCACCCGCTACCTAGCCCTCGACAACGTGCCAGCGGTGGGAGGTTCTTGGATAGCCCCACGCGACCTGATCCGCAAACACGACTGGGAAACCATCACATCAGCGGCTTGGACTCCTCCTTGAGCAGTTCAGGGAAAATGTATGCGCAGGCGGCCATGATGGCGATGCA
>RFZT01000118.1 GCA_009920585.1 bacterium | reverse complement strand
TTTCCAGTTTAGCAGATCCGTCGAGGTTGCACCTCCCATCTGCTCGATCCAAGCGGGCATGCGTTTGGCATTATAGAAATTGTAGAATTTCCCTTCGTGTTCCACCAGCCAGGGCTGATAAATGCAGTCTTTCTCCCAGTCCGCGCAATCCTTGTCGTGGATCGAAAGAATCGGCGTGTCCTTGGCGCGCTGCCAGGTCAGACCATCTTCGCTGGTGGCCACGCCTTCATAGCCGGGGTCAATTTCCATGCCGCCCTGTTTGGCATAGCAGCCGTAGAGCGTCCAGAACTTGCCCTCGCGCTTCTTCAGGATCCGCGGCGCCTTGATGTCGTAGGACTCGTAGAGAAAGGCGCCGATCACGCAGCCGCCAAAGTCAAACTCGCCCGGCTTGCCAAAGCCCATGGCCAGACGCGGATTGGTCCACTCGACGAGGTTCGTGCTTTCGGCGACGAACGAGTTGTAGCCTTTGCCATTGAAGCCGATGAAGCTCATGAACCACTTGTCCGGCTGGTTGGGCAACTGATAGATGGTCGGAACATCCGTGCCTTTGAAATCCGCGTGGTCAGGGATGTTCGGCTGGGCGGGAATGACGTGTCCGGGCTGGTAATGCCAGTCGCGATACGGCGCGGACCACTTGTCCAGCGTCTCCCTGTCAATCTCCTGAGACGTTGTCGCCCCGGCAGCATGTAACGCAGGCAGCGGTGCCTGCGATAATACCAGTAGCGAGATCAATCCAGCAATTCTGCGGTGTAAGCGTGTCTTTTTCATGTTATTCAATGTGGTTTTTATCTTGGTGATAGTGTCGTTTCTTCCGTGACCTCATTGCCTATGGTCAGGGATTGGGGCGGCTGGATGAAAGCGGCTTGGTTGGAAGCAAAGCCCCATTCAGCACGAGGGCGTCATTCTCCTCTTTCAAGCGGTAGATCTTCGGTCGTTCCAGAGAACCTCCGTTGGGCTGATGGAAAGCCAGCAACAACTCACCCGAGAAATCGCGAAAAATCATGCTGTGCCCGCCATCCTCACCACCGCCACCAACGAGTGGCTTTTCCAGATGCATCCACGGTCCGGCAACCGATCCGCTCTTGGAAATGGCCTGGCCGACGCCGTAGCCATGCCCTTTGACGAAACTCGACCAGATCATCAGCAGCTTGCCGTTTTTCATCCGGTGGAGAAACGGACCATCGGTGACATAAGTGTCCGGCTTGGGATGAGGCCTGACCCACGGCGCTTGGGAGGCATGGAACAAAGTGATCGGCTCGCCGAGGCGGGTGCTCCAGTCCTTTGACATTTTGACCGCCAGCATGCCGCCATCCTTGATCTGGCACCACTCGTGGCAATAGATCATCCAGTGGGTGCCATCCGTGTCGATCCACGGCGTGCCGTCGAGACAAGTTTGTTCCGGCGGAGTATTCGCCTGCTCGCCGAGGACGACAAACGGCCCCTCGGGGCTCTCGGAGCGGAGGATTTGGGTTCCGCGGCCCCCGGCGCGACCAGCCATGGTGGCGAATAGAAAATAGGCCCCGTCGAGCTTGTGAACCTCCGGCGCCCAGATCGGGGGTTTGCCCCAGAAACCCTCCTTCGGCCGGGCAAAAACCTGCTTCGGCTCGGACCAATGAACCAGATCGCGGCTGCGATAAACCTCGATCCCGAGGTCCGCACTGTCTTTGCGCGCACGGTTGCCGCCTTGCGCGTAGAGATAATAAGTGCCGTCCTCCGCCAGGATGAACGGATCGCGAACACGGATATCCTCGAGTTTCAGAGGGAATTCGCCGGAACCCGCCGCAGGCAGTTGAAGCGCTCCGGAGAGCGTGAGCGCGAGACTCAAAAGGAATGCCATTTTTCTCATGATTTGGTTTTTTATTTTGCTGGGTTCTTGAGATCTTTCGAGGTGGCTAATCCGATGACGCGGCGATGGCGGTAAAGTGTTTCAATTTTTTTCCTATGATTCTTACAGGGCATTCAACGCTTGCCTTGTCAGGAAGTTTTCTCACTCAAACTTGAGCGTCACCGCTTCCTGGATTCCGCCCTCGGTCTTGACCTTCAGGACGGCCTCTCCGGATTTCCCTGGAATGCTGCGCAGGACGGCAACGGCTTTTCCGTAAAACAGCGGGTGGGTTGAGTCGGTGAAGGAGTCGTGGCCCATCTGATTGCCGTTGTCCACCCCGCTGAGGCGGGCGGCCCCCTCGACGGTGAAGGTCAGCTTGTCCATGGCCAGCGGGCACAAATTCCCGTCTTGATCGGTCATTTCGACGGTGACATAGCACAGATCCATGCCGTCGGCTTTGAGTTGGCTGCGGTCGGCGGTGAGTTTCAGCTTTGCGGCTGCACCGGCTGTCTTGACGACGGCCTCACCGAGCTTTTTGCCGCTTTGATAGGCGACGGCCTTGAGTTCGCCCGCTTCATAGGGCACCTCGAGCCAACGCAGGCGGTAGCTATCGACGATTTTATAATACGGGTCTTCCGTCTTCACATTGCGTTCAAGAACTTCGAATTCACGAATGCTCGCCGCGCCCGGACCGCCCTTGATCTCGATGCGCACCCAGCGCGTCTTGAGCTTTTCAAAGACCACTTCGGAGAGACCACTCGGCCGGCTCACCTTGGCATCGACCTTGTCCCATTTCACGCCATCCATGGAAACCAAGAGGTCAAAGTCATACCGCCCCTTCGCCCAAGTCCACCTGCCAGTGTTGCGGGTAGCTGCCACTGCTGGCGCACCACCGCGTCGAGGGATTTCCATCAATCGCTTTGCTTGATAGATTTTCCTCTTGAACATTGCCCAGCGCATCCTGTTTCAACTCATCACTGCTGGCCGATGTGACTTTGCCATAGGCCAAGTTGGCGATATGCAGTCGATCCCTGCTTTCTTTCTTTTTACGACCCAAGCTTTTCCCATTGAGGAAGAGTTCAGCTTCGTCGCCGTTGGTGTAAACAAAGACCGGCACCGGCTTGCCCTCATGCCCTTGCCAATTCCAATGCGGTGAGAGATGGACGGTGGGTGACTCAGGCAACCAATGGCTGCGATAAAGGTAATAACTGTCCTTGGGGAGTCCGGCCAAGTCCACGATCCCAAAGTAGCTGCTGCGGGCCCCCAACCTGTGTTGAGGTGTAGGCTCGCCGAGATAATCGAAACCGGTCCAGACAAACTCACCGGCCACAAAGGTATCCTTGCGCATGCCTTCAAACTCGTTCTCCGGGATATCCGACCAAGATGCCGAGGTCAATGAGTAGGCCGTCAACTCCCCATCGTTGCCCCAGTCCGTCTTATTTTTCGGCAGCGTCAACTTGTAGGCGCCGCGAGTTCCGAAGGCTGAAGCCGATTCGCTGTAGATGAGTGGCATTTTCGGGTAGGCTTTGCGCGCGGTCGAATACTTTAGGCCATAGTTCCAGCCACTGGTGTCCAAGGCATCGATGATTCTTTTCGAGGCTTGGGCCGGAATGTGGCTGCCGAGTGTGGTCTGCCGGGTGGTGTCATACTTTTTGAAATAGCCCACCATGGCATCCACATGTTCCTTCTTCAGATCGGGTATCTCATTGCCAATCGACCACAGCACCACGCTTGGGTGATTGCGGTCGCGCAAAATGAAGTTCTTCGCTTCCCGTTCGGCGTAGGTTTTGACGAACTCGTCGATCCCGCATTGCACACCGGCGGTGGGACCATATTTGTCAAACAATTCGTTCCAAACCACGAACCCCATGCGGTCGCAAAGTTCCAGCAACTCGGGTGCGGACGGGTTGTGGGAGGTGCGGATCGCATTGACGCCCATATTTTTCATGATCTGAAGCTGGCGCTCCATGGCGCGGGGAAAAAATGCCGCGCCCAAGGGCCCCTGATCATGATGCAGATTCACTCCTTTCAACTGCACCCGTCGGCCATTGAGGTAAAAGCCGTCATCGGCCGTGAAGGAGATCGTGCGAATGCCGAAAGTTGTCTCCTCACGATGAACCTCCCGCCCTTCCACCACCAGTCGTGTGACCGCAGTATAGAGGTGCGGGTGTTCGATGTCCCAGAGCTCGGGATTGGGAATTTGAGCTTTGAGGGTTGAAATGGCCACCTCTCCAGCGGCGATCGTCAGTGCCGATGTTTCTTTGGAGACTTCTTTGCCCTTGGGGTCAAGGATCGCGACTTCCACGCCGACGCTTTGGGATTGCGCCGACTTGTTGCTGACATCCACTTGGGCATGGATCTGTGCCATATCCTTCTGCACAAGCGGCGTGGTGACAAAGACACCCCAAGTCGGGATGTGGATCGGGGAGACCAGTCGCAGGGTGACTTTACGGTAGATTCCAGCGCCGGGATACCAGCGAGCTCTGTGGTTGCGCGTGTCCGCATGCACGGTGAGTACATTCGTTTTTCCAAACTCTGCCGCATCGGTCGCATCAATAAAAAACGAGTTGTAGCCATAGATCCAGGAACCGACTTCCTTGCCATTGAGATAGACTTTCGGGCTGGCCATCACCCCATCAAAAAGCAACTGCACGCGCTGGCCCTTCGCTGAGGCAGGCAGCTCGAACTGTTTGCGATACCAACCCTCGCCACTCCACGGCAACTTGCCGGTGCCGCCACTCTCATTCAGAGCGCCGAACGGGCCGGAAATGGCCCAGTCGTGAGGCAAATCGACATGTTCCCACTTGGAATCGTCAAAGTTCGGAGCAATGGCCGCCTGCTGGTCGCCTTTGGCAAACTTCCAGCCGAAGCCGAAGTCTTCGACTGTCGCCGCGGAAACATGCAGCGAGGTCAGCGGCCCCAGCAAGAGGGCAGTGAGGGTGAGGAGTGTTTTTGTTTTCATAGAATGACGGTTTGTTGGATTAGAGTTGGGATTGGAATTGGTAGGTGCCCGAACCGACCGCGTAGATGGCGCCACCATTTTCCATGCGCAGAAACTTCACGCCATTGGCCTCGCCAACGGGCTTGCCGGATTCGGTGACGCTGGCGGCGTCTTTGGCAGGGACGAAAATCGTTGCGGTCGAATTCGGCGGGATCGTGACATCCATCGTGATTTTTTCGCCCTCGCGTTTCCAGTTGCTGGCGATCCGTCCGTAGGGTGAATCGTGGTACGCATTCACCCACTGCAGATCGCCGACGATGTTGGGCTTGATGATGGCGTTTTTGAAACCGGGCGCGTTTGGGTCGGGACGAATACCCGCCAGCGATTCCATATTCCAGGCGGCAATGTTGCCACCAAGGGAAGGCATCAGTGCCTGGCCGCCGGCCCAGGTTTCCTTCATGACATCGCTGCCGCTGCCGCGGGTCATACTCAGCCAGGAAGGGAATTCCTGGGTGGTGGTCATCTTCCACCCGGCTTCGGGCGCCAGATCGCGCAGGACACGCAACAGATAGGGCGTGGACACAAAGCCGGTGGAGAGTCGTCCGTGGTGGGCCTCGATTTCCTTGAGCAGCGCCTGTTCCACCTGGCCGCGCACTTCTTTCGTGGGGATGTCCATCGCCAGTGCCAGAGCCTGGCCCGCCTGGGTGCAGGGGCGATCACCGGTCCACCACTGCGAATGCAGTTTTTTCAAGGGCTGCGGCAGGCGCCAGTTTCCGCAAACCACCTTCCAGCCGGGCTGGCCGTAGATGCCGGTTGCCGGATCGAGGAATTTTTCGTTGATCGTCTGCCGCAGTCGGGCGGCGATGGCGGCATAATGTTGAGCCTCGTCGGGTTTGCCCAGCATCGTCGCCGTGCGGCTGAGGATATCGGCAAACCGGACATGGGCGGGCGTATTGACCAAGGCGGCAGGGGTTTCTTCGATAGGCAACCAATCCCCCAAGCCCCACTGCTGTAGGCCATCTTTTGCCACCGTATCCAGATAATCCACATACCGCTTCATGGCCGGATACGCCTCGCGCAACAAGGTGTCGTCGCCGTAATACTGATACCATTCCCAGGGCAGCCAGACAGCGCTACCACCCCACCAGGAGCTGTTGTAGGCATCGAATTTCGGCCCCGGCGTCACATTCGGAAAATTGCCGGCCGCATCTTGGGTGTCGAGAAAGTCGTATTCCCAGCACTCATACATGGCGTGGGAGTCGAACAAATAGACGCTCGACCAAAACGTGCTCTGGATATCCTGAGCCCACGCCTTCCATTCCCTCACGGGATCGTTCGGCAGGAAAGTGGTGTAGGCGACCATGGTGCGCCGGACGCAATCATGCAGCCAAGTGACCCTCTCGTCGGAACATTTAAAATCGCCCGACGGGGTGTAAAGGGAACTGATCTCGCAACCGGTCAAGTCGCCCTGCTTCGGCTCCTCGGCCAGGCCGGTCACGGTCACATGGCGCATGCCGCCGTGAAAGAATCGCGGTTCGTAGGTTTGCGGGCCAGGGGCAGATCCCAAGATAAATGCGCTGGACCGGGGCGGAAACCCCGGCACGCCATCCCCACTCGAACCAACCGCCGTGGTGGTGATGGTCAGCATCGTGCCGGCCGGACCGGATGCTTGGAAGCGCAGCCAGCCATTGATCTCCCGCCCGAAATCCCAGGTGGCCGATTTCTTTGCGGCGTCATAGTGGAACGAAACCGGCTTGGCTTCGTTCACAATCCGGTTGGGCGGCTCCTTCTGGTGGACCAACTTGCCCTCAGGACCTTTGACGACCGCCACCGGTTTCCAATCTCGCGCCTGCTGACGCAAATCGATGTCTTCTTCCGCAATCCAGCTGCGGGTGATTTCACCGAGCGACCATTGCCAGCTTGCATCCGAAGCAATCACGGTTTCCGTGCCGTCGGCGTGTTGCAGGTGAAGGTTGAGCAAGAGTTTGGGCTTGTCCACATAGACATTTTTCTCGAACCGGTGCACCCAAGGATCCTTGGACAGCCCATACCAACCATCGGCCAGAGTCACATCCAATTCATGGGCGCCCGGCGTTTTGAAGCGGTCGGTGACATCGAAGGCCAGGTATTGCACCCGTTTGTTGTAGGTAGTGAAGCCCGGCCCGATCACATAATCGCCGACTTTTTTGCCATCAATCGCCAGTTCGGAAAAACCCAGTCCGCAGAAAAACACCGTGGCGCGGACCACCGGTTTCTCCACGGCCACTTTTTTTTGCAAATAAACCGCCGCGTGTTTCGGATCCTCGCTGGCACCGATCCACTGGCCCTGCCAGTCTTCGGGTTTCATCTTGCCGGTCACGAATTGTGCTGGCTTGCTCCAAGCAGTGACCATCTCTTTTTCCGGTTTCAAGTTTCCGGTTTCAGGTTTTTCTTCCCACACGCGCACCTTCCAATGGCA
>RFZT01000117.1 GCA_009920585.1 bacterium | reverse complement strand
AACTCCAGTGGATTTCGCGACCCTTGGGAGCGTTGTCCAAATGGGTGTAGCGCATTTGCCATTCGCCATTCTCGCCAAGGTGTTCGGCGTGATTACACCACTCGTAACCGTCGAAGGCGATCTCGAGTAGCGGGACCGGCAGAACTTCTGTTGGTCGAGCATTTGGGCCATCCACCTCGCGGCAGAGGCGTACTGTGACGCTATCGATCAGAAAAGCGTGGAAGAGAACATAACCGATGCAGATCAACAAAATCGCATAAAAACCACCCCAAGCGAGAATCGTCTCCATGGGTACGGGTTTGGGTGTTTTGACTTCGGGGGGGGGTAGCGTCAGATCAGAAGAGACGGATGCAGCTTTGATTTTTTCGGCCTGCTGTTTTCGGAATTTCTTAGAGGGCGACACAACGATATGAAGATATATATTTGAAGACGCTCAAAGTGAAGCGCAAAGTCGGAAAAATCGGAACGACCTGTTGACTCAACGTTTTCCCATCTGGGCTCCAGGCATGTGCCTCCACGCATTTCGGTAGGTTTTCATTTGAATCGAGTCCCCTCCTGCGGCCTGAAAATTACGGAGGGCCGCCATGCTTTTTGAGAGAAGTTCACATTTGGTTGCAAATCCTTACGAGCGCAGCACGACCCGAAATGGTCAAAGGCAGAACCCTCAAAAGCGAGTTCAATGACAATGAGCAAGCTGTAGGAGAGGTTTCACGTTCAAAAAATCATAGGCAATGGGGTGCTTTTTTGGAGCCGATCTTAAGAAATGGTTCCTGTGCAGAATCACGACTACAGTAATTCCAAGCATTCGTGGGTGTATCTTGCCGGGTTTTCATCCTGAAGAATGCCGGATACGATGACGACCCGACGAGCGCCAGAAGAAATTACGGTAGAGAGGTTTTCCCGTTTGATCCCGCCAATGCAAAAGATAGGCAAATTCACAAGGCGATGGGCCTCGGCAATATCATTCATCCCAATGGGGCGGTAATCTGGCTTTGTGGGTGTGGAAAATAAGGGGCCGAATCCAATATAGTCAGGCGCTTGCGACACAGCGGCGACCGCTTGCTCTAGACTGTGCGTTGATAAACCAACGATCTTATTGGGACCAGTCAGGCGGCGAGCTTCTGCGACGCTGATATCATCCTGTCCAACATGAACCCCATCGGCTTCGCAATCCGCGACAAGCTCAGGGTAGTCATTGATAATAAATGGAACGTCATGCGATCTGCAAATCGGGGCGATCTGACGCGCTAGGGGAGGGAGCGATTCCTTTGGGAAATTCTTGGCGCGCAGTTGAAGGATTTGAACTCCGCCTTCGAGCATGGCGCGCGTCATCATTTCGCAGTTTTCGAGGGGCACATAGCCGAGGTCCAAGATGCCGTAGAGGCGAATGTGATGAAACGAGCGATTCATTTCGAAGGAGATTTAAGGGTGTCCTTAGCAGAGCATGCGCAACTGCCTCCGCAAACGCTCGATCCTTTGGGCTTGAGCTTGCGCCAAAACATCCTCAGTAGAAAAACGACGGCGAGGCTGACGATGAGAGCCACACTGATGAGTTCAAGCGGAGTCATGGGTTAGAATAGTTTTCCAATTTGATAAATGACCACAGCGCTGATCCAAGCCAGCGTGGTCATGCTAAAAAACGAAAAGGTGGCCCAGCGCCAGTCCAGTTCGCGCGCGATGATCGCGACCGTCGCTCCGCACTGCATGCACAAGGCAAAAAACACCATGATGCCGATGACAACGGGAAGGGTGTAGACGGGTTGTCCCATTCGTGGACCCGAAGTCCATTTTTCGCTTTGGAGAATAGTCCGCAAATCCTCTGACCCCTCGTCCACATCGGCGCCCAGATTATAAATGATCCCCATCGTCGCGATGATCACCTCTCTCGCGGGAAAGCTAGAGAGAACACCGACCGTGATTTTCCAATCGAACCCGGCGGGCTCAAAAACCGGCTGCACAGCCTTGCCGAATCGGCCAAGGTAACTTTGTTCAATGTAGGCCGATTCGATTCGGTGTTCGAGGGCGTCCTTCGAGATCGAGGTTGTTGGGTTGGACGCGAAATCAGTTCTGATTTTTTCCGCTACGGAAGGGTTTCGCGGGAAATACAGAAGGCACCAGATGATGATCGAGAAAGCGAGAATCACTGTGCCCGCGCGAAGAACGAATTCGCGTCCACGTTCCCACATGCGATGGAAGATATTTCGAAGCGTGGGCACGCGATAGTCTGGCATCTCAAGAATGAATGGCTGAGGTTTGATCTTGAGGAAAAAAGTGTTGAGCAGCCAAGCCAGCGGGAGAGCGAGGGCCAAGCCAATGAAGTGCATCGCAAAGAGGGCCCAACCTGCCGCAAAAGCTCCGTAGCGGGGCTCAATGAATGTCCCGATGAGAAGGATGTAAACTGGCAGACGCGCTGAGCAACTCATGAAGGGAGCCATAAGAATGGTCGTGAGTCGGGCTTTCGGATCCGAGAGGGTGCGCGCTGCCATCACTCCCGGAATCGCACAAGCGTAGCTCGATAGGAGCGGCACAAAGCTCCGGCCATTGAGTCCACACCAGCTAAAGAGCTTGTCGACGAGGAACGCGGCGCGAGCCATGTAGCCGGTATCTTCCAGCAGAGAAATGAAGAAAAACAGAATCAGAATCTGCGGAAGAAAAACCAATACCCCGCCGACACCAGATATGATGCCGCCGCAAATGAGGCTTTGGAGGACGGGCATATTTTCCAGCAATGGCGAAATGAAGCCCTGGGCCATTCCCGTTAAGGTATCAATGAGATCCATGAGCGGCCCGGCCCAGGAGTAGAGACTTTGAAACACCACATACATCACCACAAAGAAAATCAAAGTTCCCCAAACGCGATGCAGAAGGATGGCATCGATGGACTCATGACTGCGTGCGATTGGGCCTGTCGAAGTGACCACGCCCTTCAGCAAGGATTCCAAGTGGCGGTAGTGAAGAACCGCTTCCGCCGAACCGGGGCTGAGGCCCAAACCACGAATATCTTGATGCGCGGCATCCACCATTTTTTTGAGGCAGATTTTGTCTGAGATTCCGCAGGTGAAAACGCTATCGCTATCGAAAAGAACCCTCAGGGCTTCGGCTTGCGTGACGCCATCGCCTCCGAGATCCTTCACGCCCGTTTGCAAAACCTGACATCCTTTTGCGATACACTCCGGCCAGTGGATGCGGGGCAAAAAGGAGGGGTTGGAAAGTGCGTTGGAAATAGCGGATTTTAAGTCATCCACTCCACGTCCGCGCGTGGCTACCGTTTCTACAACGGGAATGCCAAATTGCTTCGCGAGTAAGGCCGTGTCGATTTGGATCCCGTTTCGCTTGGCCGCATCGCATTGGTTGAGCGCCATGATGGCGGGAATCCCTAGCTCGGCGCATTGGGACGCGAGCAACAGGTTCCGCTTGAGATTCGACGCATCCACCACGAAGACCAGCAAGTCCGGACGGCGAAGCCCATGGCGCCCGCCAAGGACGTCCATGACCACACGCTCATCGCGGGATACTGCCGTGAGATTGTAGCACCCTGGAAGATCCAATAAATCCAGATCCTGATTGCCGAGACGCAGGAGCCCGGATTTTTTTTCAACCGTCACTCCAGGGTAGTTTGCGATGTGTTGGCGAAGTCCCGTGAGGCGATTGAAGAGGGTGGATTTTCCTGTATTAGGATTTCCCACAAGCGCCACCAATGGGCACTGCTCGGAGGATTTTTGAGATTTTCTCGAGTCCATCGTAGCCATGGTTATGCTTGTTTGACCTGTATCAAACGAGCTTCTGCACGACGGAGACTGATCTCCTGACCGCCGATATCGACTGAGATCGGATCTCCTAACGGAGCCAGTCGAGTGACGGTCACGCGCCGACCGGGAATGAAGCCTAGTGTCGCCATGCGTCCGGCACGGGTACAATCCGAGGAAATGTCGACGATTTCGGCTGAATCCCCCACATTTAATGAATCCAATGTGGCGCTCATGATAGTCTGCTCAACGAACGATTCGATTTCTCTATTTCCTGAAACATTTTCAGTAAAACTAAGGCCATTTAAACCCTAGGTCAATAAATGAGAATGCGTCTCAATATAAAATCAACGATTCACGGTTGACTGGGAGAGGGGAGAACTATAAAACGCCGTCTCCCTTTAGACCAAAAAAACACTACTTCATTAACAACATATCATGATTAAAATCGGCATCAACGGGTTCGGGCGCATTGGACGTATGGTCTTCCGCGCAGCGGTTAAAAATTTCAGCAACGACATTCAGGTGGTTGGGATCAACGATCTTCTCGAACCAGAATACCTTGCGTATATGCTCAAGTTTGACTCTGTGCACGGCCGCTTCGAGGGTGAAGTCTCTGTGGATGGAAACGATCTGATCGTGAATGGTAAAAAAATCCGCCTCACAGCGGTCAAAGATCCAACAACTCTCAAGTGGGATGAAGTTGGTGCGGACATCGTGGTGGAATCGACTGGCTTGTTCTTGGATCATGCCTCTGCCGAAGCACACCTCAAAGCGGGTGCGAAGAAAGTGATCATGTCTGCTCCTTCGAAAGACGAAACGCCTATGTTTGTTTACGGCGTGAATGACAAGTCCTACGCTGGTGAGGCCATTATTTCTAATGCCAGCTGCACGACGAATTGCTTGGCTCCTCTCGCGAAAGTGATCAATGACACCTTCGGCATCAAACGTGGCCTCATGACGACTGTTCACGCTGCCACTGCCACTCAGAAGACCGTTGACGGCCCGAGCAGCAAGGATTGGCGCGGCGGTCGTGGCATCTTGGAAAACATCATCCCATCATCGACTGGCGCCGCCAAAGCCGTGGGCAAGGTGATTCCTGCGCTGAACAAGAAACTCACAGGAATGGCCTTCCGCGTGCCGACCTCCGATGTTTCCGTGGTCGATCTCACCGTCGAGCTCGAAAAACCCGCTTCCTACGAAGAAATCTGCGCCGTCATCAAAGCCGCCTCCGAAGGCGCGATGAAGGGTGTTCTCGCTTACACAGACCAGAAGGTTGTGAGCACCGACTTCCGTGGTGAGACGAACACCTCTGTCTTCGATGCCGAAGCTGGCCTCGCACTCGACTCCACATTTGTGAAGCTTGTTTCCTGGTATGACAATGAGTGGGGCTATTCGAACAAAGTTCTCGAGATGGTCCGCGTCATCGCCAAATAATTAAACAATACGATTGAGTGACCACAGAGGACACGGAGAGCACGGAGGAAACTAAAGTCTCTGTGCAATCCGTGAACTCTGTGGTCATTCTTTTTTTAAGTCCGTCGCATCTTCCCCTCACTCAACTTTACATTCGCTATGAAAAAATCCATTAAAGACATTTCTCTCTCCGGTAAGCGCGTTTTGATTCGCGTCGATTTCAATGTGCCGCAGGACAAGGCTACGGGAGCGATCACAAATACTCAGCGCATCGTCGCTGCCATTCCAACGATTCAATACGCGCTTGAACAAGGCGCCAGTGTTGTATTGATGAGCCACCTCGGTCGCCCGAACGGTCAGCGCGTCGCCAAATATTCGCTCAAGCCTGTTGCGGAAAAACTTTCGGAAGTACTAGGACGCCCTGTGCGTTTCTTAGAAGATTGTGTGGGTGCTGAAGTTGAAGCCGCTTGCTCCTCTCTCAATGCAGGAGAAGTCGTTCTTTTGGAGAATCTGCGCTTCCATATTGAAGAGGAAGGAAAAGTCAAAAACGAAGATGGATCATCGACGAAGGCCGATCCAGAAAAGGTCGCTGCATTCCGAGCCAGTCTTACAAAATTGGGAGACGTGTTTGTGAGTGATGCCTTCGGTACCGCCCATCGCGCTCACTCCTCCGTTGTTGGTGTCGCTTTGCCTGAAAAAGTGGCTGGATTTTTGATGCAGAAGGAACTCGATGCCTTTGCCGCTGTCCTCGATAACCCCAAGCGCCCGCTTCTCGCCATTCTCGGTGGCGCCAAAATCGCTGACAAAATTCCGCTCATCCGCAACCTCATTGACACTGCTGACGAAATCATCATTGGTGGTGGAATGGCTTATACCTTCAAAAAGGTTCTCGAAAACATGCCCATCGGCAACAGCCTCTTCGACCCCGAAGGCGCCAAGATCGTCGCCGAACTGAGCGAGAAAGCGAAAGCCCGTGGTGTGAAAATCCACCTGCCCGTCGATTACATCACCGCCGACAAATTCTCTCCCGACGCCATCACCGGTGCGGCCGATGACACCACAGGTATCCCAGATGGGCTCGAAGGCCTCGATTGCGGACCACGCTCCCGCCAAATCTTCGCCGATGCCATCTCCCGCGCAAAAACGATCATCTGGAATGGACCAGCCGGTGTCTTTGAGTTTGAGAAATTTGCTGAAGGCACCAAATCGATGGCCGCAGCCGTTGCTGCATCCACCGAAGCTGGCGCGATCACTGTTGTAGGTGGTGGCGACACAGCCACGGCCGCCAAAAAATTCGGCGTCGCCGATAAGGTTACTCATTGTTCCACTGGCGGGGGCGCCTCCCTTGAGCTTCTCGAAGGCAAATCCCTGCCCGGCGTAGCGGCTCTTAACGAGAAATGACTCATCGAGCTTAGGAGTCCTTTCCCAGGATCTCCTAGGCAGAAAGATCGTTCAGGATCACTTAGCAACTAGGGAACAACTCGATTGTTGGGAGCGTATCTGGCGCTAAGTTCTCCGCCTTGGCTGGCGAGCAACGATTGGGCGGTCTACATATCAATGTTAGCGACCACATGCACATCCCTTATACCAAAAGCAATTGCTTTTGAATTTTAGGATAGGGCCACATTGCGTCCCGCCTGCTGATGACGGTTCTCTGAGCTTAAAATATGTCAATATGTGGGACTGCCCCTTTTCCCTTAAATCCCATCCGCAATCAACTTGCCATCAATCGGTTTTAAGATAAATGAAAGATAATGCACACTGACCCCGATTCCGATTCCTAAGATAAATGAAAGATAATGCACACTGACCCCGATTCCGTGCGCCCGAAGGCCAGAGCGTTGCTTGAGGCGATCAAACGTGCCGTCGCGGATACGATAGCCAAAAAATGACTGCAGACGTCTGCGACGCGACCCCTCTGGCCATACGCTCTTCTCCTCCCTTCTTATAGCAAGCTTTGTGATGTAAGAATCCTCATGGAAGTTGAGCTTAAAACATTCTTAGAATCGGAGGGGCTTCCTGAGTTGATCCCGCGATTTGTCGAGCACGGCATCACTGAGGATATAT
>RFZT01000116.1 GCA_009920585.1 bacterium | reverse complement strand
TTATATATATGGCTAACATCAGCGTTTATTACATTTTTATTAATGGCAGAATTAACTGGGAGTAAACTTATTTCCTTTATGGGGTTTACTCTAACGATGGGAGTTATTCCATTTCCGGTTACATTTTTAATAACCGATACTCTTAATGAATTTTATGGAAGAAGAGCTGTAAAACATACAACATTCTTGGGTATGGTAATGATTTTATTGGCTTATGCTGTCATAGTAATTGACCTAAAAATACCTGCTATCTCAAACTCTCCAGTAGATGATGCTTCTTTTATAAAAGTGTTTGCTAATTCGGGCTTGGTGATTGTAGGTTCGATCATTGCTTATGTGATAGGACAAATGATAGACATCAATGTATTTCATTATCTAAGAATGAAAACAAAAAATAAACATATTTGGTTACGGGCTACTGGCTCAACTGTTGTATCTCAATTAATAGATTCTTTTGTTGTTATATTTATAGCATTTGGGAACAAACTACCATTTGAGGAACTAACTTCAATTGCGAGTACCAACTTTGTTTATAAATTATTCATAGCCATTGGACTCACCCCCATAATTTATCTTCTGCATTCCTTAATTGCAAATTATCTAGGTTCAGAACTGGAAGAATTAGAGAAAGAAAGAGATATTCCTTAATTTAATAAGAACCAAATTCTATTGTCGTACTTATCTAAATAGGAAAGATATTTTTTATGGGGAAAAGTTTGCTCAACTTTAAAAAATTCAGATTGGATAAATTTTTCCGGTGGATTTCCCCGAAAAGTAATTGAACCAGGACTGACCCAGCAGTTTTTGTCATCAGGACTAAATAGTATTTTAATTCCTGAATTTGACTGAATTTCTGAATGTTTTTCACTCTTTTCTATAATTCTCATTCCGAAAATGGTCGAGTAGATATCAGCTGATAGGGAAGGAGAAAGCGAAAGTAAATTTATACCATAAATTTCCATAAACTACAGCAGATTCTTTTTCAAAAAAAATGCAAAATGTTTTCATAAATAATTTTGTATTTATTCTAAATACATATTTATATGATAAAAATCACATTCTTCCCCCTCTTTTTATGAGCACCTCGTTCACTCTGGAATCGACGGATTTGGCAGCTCGCGCGGGAACCCTCCAAACTCGCCGCGGTCCGGTTCAGACACCAGTATTCATGCCCGTCGGCACGCAGGCCACAGTCAAAGCCATGACTCCCGAAGAACTCAAGGAAGTCGGCGCGCAAATCATTCTTGGGAATACTTACCACTTGCACGTTCGTCCCGGCGAGAAGCTCATCTCGCGTCTCGGCGGCCTTCACCGCTTCATGCATTGGGATGGTCCGATCCTCACGGATAGTGGCGGATTTCAGGTTTTCTCGCTCGCGAAATTACGCAAGATCTCTGAAGAGGGCGTTCGTTTTCAGAATCACCTCGACGGTACGCCGACTTTCATCGGGCCTGAAACCTCGATGGAGATCCAGCGTGACCTTGGATCGGACATTGTGATGCTGTTTGATGAGTGTCCACCCCACCCCTGCACTCACGAAGCGGCGGATAAAAGTCTCGACCTCACCTTGCGCTGGGCTCGGCGATGCAAAGATTGGTGGGCCGCCCAACCGGAGGAAACTCGCCCGCTGCTTTTCGGTATCACCCAAGGTTCATCCTACCCGGATCTCCGAGAAAAAAGCGCCCGTGCATTAGTGGATATTGGATTCGACGGCTACGCGATCGGCGGAGTGAGCGTTGGCGAACCCGAACCCGAGATGTTTTGCGCTGTTGAGAGCGCCATCCCATTCCTGCCACACGACCACGCCCGCTATGCGATGGGCTTGGGAACCCCTCCCCAGATTATCGAAATGATCGCTCGCGGGGTGGATATGTTTGATTGCGTGCTGCCCACCCGATTAGCCCGAAATGGCACCGCCTTCACGGCCAAAGGAACGATCAATCGGAGGAAATTCTCGGCCTCCGACTCATCAGCATCCACAACCTGCACTTTTACATCGGACTCGCCAGAACCGCCCGGGAGCACATTCTCGGTGGGACTTTTCAGGATTTCCGAAAAGATTTTGTCGCAAACTACGCCGTCCGCTCCACCGAATAATCTAGCCTTGGAATAGTGGCTTAGGGCAAAAAAACCCGCTAAACCTGCCCTTGCTGCTTGACCATGGTTGGAGGAGTGCTCATATTTGACGATTCCAGAGAATGAAGCGTTCGGGGAGGATCCCGTTCGCTGTTGTGCTCTGGAATCACCGATTTATGAATTCCGATCTTACGACAATGCTCGATTACCTCGAGCGCGAAAAGGGCATCAAGCGCGATATCCTGGTGGAAGCCATTTCTACAGCCATCCTTGCGGCATCGAAAAAAACCTTCACATCCGGAACCCGCGAACTTCGCATTGAGATCAACCCTCAATCCGGCGCTATCAAAGCCATCGCGAAACTCATTGTCGCGGAAAAACCAGCTAACGCCCATGAGGAAATCTCTCTGGCTAAAGCCCGATTGATTAAATCCGATGTCCAAGCCGGCGAAGAACTCGACGTGGAAGTCACTCCGAAGGATTTCGGCCGCATCGCTGCACAGGCCGCCCGCCAAGCAATCAACCAGCGCCTCCGCCAGATCGAGCGCGAGATGATTTATGAGGAATTCAAAGATCGCACCGGCGATATCGTCACCGGCACAGTGAGCCGCTTTGACCGCTCCGATGTGATCGTGGATCTCGGCAAATTTGAAGGTGTGATGCCGAACCGTGAGCGCGTCATGACTGAGGAATACAACGTCGGAGACAAGCTCCGCGCCTACGTCGTCGCCGTCGAAAGCGGATCCCGCGGACCAGAGATCATCCTTTCCCGCAGCCATCCGAACTTCGTCCGCCGCCTATTCGAACTCGAAGTCAGCGAAATCGCCGACCGCACGGTTGAGCTGAAAGCCATCGCCCGCGAGGCAGGCTTCCGCACAAAGGTCGCCGTCCACAGCGCCGATGCCAAAGTCGATCCCGTCGGTGCCTGCGTCGGCATGCGCGGGGCCCGTGTCAAAAATATCGTTCGTGAGCTCAATAACGAAAAAGTCGACATCATCCGCTGGGATGCTGATCCGGTGAAATTCGTCACTGCCGCGCTCAAACCCGCCAATATCCGTGCCATTACAGCCGACGAAGAGAAGAAGCGCATCCGCGTCCTCGTCCACAAGGACGATCTTTCCCTCGCTATCGGTCGCCGTGGACAAAATGCCCGCCTGACCTCAAAAATGACCGGTTGGGACGTCGATATCGAAGAAGATAAACGGGATGCCCAAGTCATCCAGAACCGCACCGCTGAGGCCGCCCATTCGATGGCCGATATTCTTGGCGTGACCGAAGAAGTCGCCCAACAACTGGCCAGCGGCGGCATGAACTCGATCGACGTCATCCTCATGTGCGCAGCGGATGATATTGCCGAGGTTCTCGGTGCAGATCTCGAAACTGGTCAAAAAATCCTTTCAGCGGCACAGGCAGCACAAAAAACTCCCGTCGCCTGAGGGATATGAATACGTCTCCCCGGCTCCAATTTATATATGGCAGAGAAAATCAAGAAAAAACCAACCGGAGAAAAGCCGGCAACATCGCGCAGGACTTCGGTAACGACCCGTTCCGCTCGCCCACTGGCTGAAGCCCCCGCTGCCGCTGCCGAGACCGCTCCAGTCGAGCCTAAAGTCCAAGCTCCGACCGTTGATCTTCTGGCCCCTGTCAAAAAAGTAAGAAAAGCCTCCGGCGCAGCTTCTCTCCAGCATTTCATTCGACCCCTTACAGACAAGGCTCCTCCCAAACCTCGCCCAGTACCAAAACCAGAGCCCGTCGCCGAAACTCCCGCCCCAGAAGCACCCGCAGAAGAAGTTATCGAGACCCCCGACGAGTCTGAAGATTCCGGCAAAAAAGTCCTTCACCTCAAGCCACCGATCATCGTCAAGAATCTGGCTGAGCAACTCGATCTCAAGCCCTTCCAACTCATCAAGGAGTTGATGGCTCTCTCGATCTTTGCAAATCTCAACCAGACTATCGAGCCGGATGTAGCGGCAAAAATCTGCGATATGCACGGCTTCGTGCTTGAGAGGGACCGCAAGGACACCTCAAAAGGTCACCACAAGGTTGAGACCAAGGTCGAGGCCCCCAAGGCCCCCGAGCCACCCAAGGGCGATGTACTGAAATCTCGCGCGCCGATCATCACTTTCATGGGCCATGTCGATCACGGCAAGACCTCACTGATTGACGCCATTCGCAAGACTCGCGTCGCCGCCGGTGAAGCTGGCGGAATCACTCAGCACATCGGAGCTTATAGCGTTAATCGCAATGGTCACTCCATCACATTTTTGGACACTCCCGGCCACGCCGCTTTCACAGCGATGCGAGCACGCGGTGCAAACGTTACGGATATTGCCGTTATCGTTGTCGCAGCCGACGACGGGCTTATGCCTCAAACCATCGAGGCCATCTCGCACGCCAAGGCGGCGAAGGTGAAAATCGTCATCGCAATCAACAAAATCGATCTCGCCAGCGCCAACCCCGACCGCGTGAAAAAGCAACTCCAAGAACGTGGACTCACTCCTGAAGATTGGGGTGGCGATACGATTTGCGTTCCCGTGAGTGCGACAAAAGGCACCGGAATCAATGAACTTCTCGACCTCATGTTACTCGAAGCCGAAATGCTCGAGCTCAAAGCCAGCGAAACTCTCGACGCCCGATGCAGTGTCATCGAAGCACAAGTCGAGCAAGGCCGCGGTCCGACAGTCACCGTGATTGTTCGGATGGGCACACTTCGTTTGGGCGACGTCTTCATTTGCGGAAACTATTGGGGGAAAGTGAAGCAACTCATCAACGATCTCGGCAAACCGGTCAAAGAAGCTGGTCCATCCATGCCGGTCAGAGTTCTCGGCATTAGCGGACTACCCAATGCCGGTGATGAGCTGATGGTTATGGACTCGGAGAAGTCCGCCCGTATTCTCAGCGAAGAACGCGTCGCTAGTTCCCGTGACACCAAGTTGTCTGGCGCTCAACGCACGACACTGGAAAACCTCTTTGCAAATCTGGCCTCAGATGCGAAACCCACACTCAAGATCATTCTTAAGTGCGACGTTCAGGGCTCCCTGGAAGCGGTGATTGGATCCCTCATGGATATCCCACAGAAAAAGATCACCCTCGACATCATTCACTCCGCCGTCGGTCCAATCACGGAATCCGATGTCATGCTCAGCAGCGCTTCGAATGCAGTGATCATCGGCTTTAACACCAAAACCGAGAACACGGCAGCCCAAGCCGCCAAGCGCGAAGGCGTTCAAATCAAGCTTTACAGCATCATTTATGAGCTGATCGACCAAATCCGTGAATCGATGAGCGGCTTGCTCTCACCGGAGTTGCGCGAAGCTATCATCGGTCATGCCGAAGTCCGCCAAGTCTTCGATCTCACCAAAGGTCGTGTGGCCGGTTGCATGGTACTCGATGGTCGCATCGCTCGCACAGCACGCGCCCGCGTCCTTCGCCGCCGCCAACCGATTTACGACGGAGGTCTCGCCACGCTCAAGCGTTTCGCGGACGACGTCAAAGAGGTTCGCGCTGGCCTTGAATGCGGTATTAAGCTGGGCGACTTTTCAGAATATCTGCCTGAGGACATCATCGAGTGCTACACGCTCGAGAAAATCCCTCAGCAACTCTAAAAAATCACGCGGCGGTTTCAACCACCCCGCCCAATAGACTTATTCTGTATGAAAAACCGCCTCGCTAGAGTGTGCGAAGTCATCAAACGTGAACTCAGCGCTCTCTTCCTTCGGGATATTGATTTTGGCAACCTTTTAGTCACGATTAGTTCCGTAGATATCACCCCCGATCTCAAACAGGCGCATGTTTTTATATCCGCCCTCGGGACCAAGGCGGAGCAACACCGAGTCATCGAACTCCTCGAGCACAACCGCGTTTTGATGCAGAGCCAGATGTCCAAGCGCGTCAGGATTAAACACACCCCACATCTCAACTTCCACATCGATGAGGCCATGGAGCGCGGATCTCGGGTATTGAATGTGATGAATGAACTCGGTCTTATGGAGATCAAACCCAATGCTGACGAAGAACTTTGATGATATTGCCCAGGCGCTGCAAAACGCGCGAACTGTCGGTGTAGCCAGTCACATCCGCCCGGATGCTGATGCATTAGGTTCCACAATCGCCTTCGCCCTTTGGCTGAAGGATTGCGGGAAAGAAGTCACCGCATGGAATGAGGAAGGCTCGACCTCCAAATTCCATTACCTGCCGAAAAACGAAATCGTCACTCTTCCGGCAAGCACTCCCCAAAAATTCGATATTTTCGTAGCCCTCGACACGTCAGTTAAAAACCGCCTCGGTATCGTGCTGGACTCGATCGCGCCAGGCACCCCGCTCGTCAACATCGACCACCATGTGAGCAATCAAAATTTCGGCGACATCAATTATATCGACCCGACAGCTCCCGCCACCGGCCAGATTTTGGTCGAGTTTTTCCGTCATGTCGGAGCCCGTATCACACCGGAAATGGCCGCGAATCTCTTCGCCGCAATTTCAACTGATACTGGATCCTTCCAATATGCAGGCACCAATGAGAGGACGTTTGCCGCTGCATCGCATTTAATTTCCTGCGGAGTAGACGTACCTGGACTATCGCGCTCCATGTACGACAGCCAACCCCGCCGCCGCTTTGAGCTTCTGCGGTTTGCTTTGAATACGGCCGAGTTCCATTGTGACGACCGCATTGCCACCTTTTCGCTGCCCTTGGCCGAAGTCGAACGCCTGCAAGTTCTGCCTGAGGACAATGAAGGCATTATCGACCACCTTCGCTCGATCGAAGGCGTTGAGGCGGCCGTCTTTTTCGAGGAACTTCCCGAAAACAAAGTCCGCGTCAGCTCCCGCTCCAAAGAACCCTCGATCGATGTTTGCAAAGTCTGCGCGGTCTTCGGAGGTGGCGGGCACCCGATGGCAGCCGGCGCCCGCATGGATGGAACGCTGGAAAATGCCAAAACCCAATTTTTGAAAGTTTTATCGAATGAGATCAGGAACAGACATTGACGGTGTATTGTTAGTCGACAAATCGCAGGCGATGACGTCGCACGATGTGGTCGCAATTACTCGCCGCTCGCTCAACACAAAAAAAGTCGGCCATTGCGGTACACTCGACCCCTTGGCCACAGGACTTCTGATCATTACCATCGGCCGAGGCACAAAAATCCAAGATCTCC
>RFZT01000115.1 GCA_009920585.1 bacterium | reverse complement strand
GCGATGCAAACGGAACAGGGATTCCGTCTTGAAGTAGTTTATCGAGTGTCACCTCGACGACTTGAGCTAGACTATATCTATCGAGAATGTCTGCTATGGCGTTGCGGACGTCGAGCATGAGTAGGCGCAAACCGCAATGTGCCTCATCCGGACAACTGCACTTGACGTAGGCGGTATGGCTCACGCAGGCGATGGGAGCAAGTGGACCATCGACCAGTCGGACGACTTCCCCCATCGAGATATTCGACGGGGGTTTGGCAAGGAAGTAGCCCCCGTGCTTGCCACGCTTGCCATCCACGATTCCTGCTTCGCGGAGTTGCAAAAAAATCTGCTCCAAAAATGGCAACGGGATACTTTCCCTAGTCACAATTTCCTTGAGCGTGAGAAGCTCGCGACCAGCTTCCCGAGCCATGGCCAGCGCGATCAAGGCCCTCAAAGCGTATTCTCCCCGCTTCGTGACTTTCATACGGGAGAATGGAAGTTAATGCAGGAAACAAACGGCATGAAACAATTTTAGCGTTCCTGCTCGCCAATGAAAAGCACGCACATACCTTGAAGTTCGTCAAAGGGACAAAACGAAATCACGCTGTGAGCAAGGCTGCACCGAAAACGCCTGCACTGTCGCCCAGTTGTGGTGGAACGAGGCGCGTGGTCATTTCAGGATTAAAGAGGTGGCGCAGGATCGCTTCACGTGTGGCTTCCTCGTAGAGTAATGGGATATTACCGACCCCACCCCCGACAACAATCACATCTGGATCCAGGATATTAATGACCGCCGCGATGGCTTCAGCAAACTTCGCGCGCAGCAACTCCAATGTTTGAGTCGCTAACGACTCCCCAGCGTCCGAACGGAGAACGATCTGAGGCAAGCTGACTTTATCGCCTCCATTTTCGTGATAGTAGCGCTCCAAGGAAGGGCCAGCGATGACTGTTTCAATGCACCCTTTCCTGCCGCAGTAGCACAACCGGGATTCTCCACACAGGGGATTGTGGCCCCATTCCCCCGCGATGCCATGGTGACCATTGAGGACTTGGCGGTTGATAACGATCCCGCTTCCGACTCCGGTACCTAGAATGAGACCAAGAACGACATCCGAATGACAGCCCGCACCACATAAGGCCTCAGCAAGGGCAAAACAGTTTGCATCATTCGCCATCACGAAGTCGCAGTTCAAAGCACCAGCAAGGTCGTCGCGGAGGGGGCGACCATTCAGGCATGTCGTATTGGAGTTTTTGAGAGATCCTTTAGCCGGATCAACAACACCTGGGGTACCAATGCCGATCCGTGTAGGATGGGATAAACCGGAAGCAGCTTCCAAATCGCAAACCACAGCGATGATTTGGCTAAGGATATGCCCGTAGCCATTGACGGCTCCCGTATCGCGCCGAAGCCGATGCAGCGGCATGGTTGGAATTTGGGGATCCATTATGACCCCCTCCACTTTCGTGCCGCCCAAGTCAATTCCCCAGAGTGGGGAATTCGGGGTCATGTCGAAACGCGCATCGGCATGATCACGTAGAGGAACGGAGACTGGATTTTGATAACTCCAGGGCTCATCTCGTCAATCAGCTCGAGGTAGATTTCGTCATTGGGCAAGTTGCGAAGCGGATCCATGAGAAACTCGGGATTGAAAGCGATGGACATATCTTTTCCGTGATACGGAATAGACATCGATTCCTTGGCTTCGCCGACCTCGGGGGTGTTTGCCGTGATATCAAGATTGTTTTTGGAAAGCGTGAGTCGCAACGAGCTTGTCTTATCATTGCTCAGGAGGGCCACGCGGCGAACGCAGTTGTAGAGAGACTCACGCTCGAGAGTCACTCGCTCAGTCGCCTCACCTGGGATGACCTGACGATAGTTCGGATAGCTGCCTTCGACGATTTTTGAAACGAGTTGGCACCCGTTGAGTTCAAACGAAACGAGGTTGTTGGAAGTCGAGATGACGATAGAGGAATCGTCGGTGAGTAAGCGTTGAAGCTCGGTGACGGCCTTTGTTGGAAGAATGAAATCGCGTTCGTGGCTCTTGGGGAACTCCAATTCTGTCTCGAAAAGAGCGAGTCGACGGCCATCGGTAGCGACGAGAGTGAGCTTGTTTTCTTGTAGGGAAAAGAGGATGCCGTTGAGGACATACCTGGCCTCGTCGTTCGAAATCGCGTAGGACGTCTTGCGTAATCCATCCTTAAGTTCGCTTTGCTTGAGAGTGAGCGACTTTGGTTCTGTGAAGACGGGAAACGCAGGGAATTCCTCGCGAGGAAGACCGTAAATCTTGAAGAAGCTGGATCCGCAGCGGATGGATGCAATATTTTTGCTATCCACTTCGATCGTGATTTCGGATGTAGGCAACTCACGAATAATCGAAACTACCAACCTCGAGATCGGTCGTCGTGAGTTGAACACCGGATTCATCAGCCTCTAGGAGGACATTGGTGAGGACAGGTAGCGTCGGGCGGGTGCTAACGACGTTTTGAATTCGTTGTAATCCTTCGAGGAGGGCTTCTTTGGTGACCGCAATCTTCATGTGTAAGCGTTTGTTTAGGTAGGCGCTGATCGATTGTCAATCCGCAATGCCTGTGATTTATAGTTGAAGAATTTCGCGAATGCCTCGGATGTTGAAAGCACCACCTGACTCGAGCGGTCTGAACGCCCTGTCAGACAATACAATTAAGGAAAACAACACTTTTGCAGTTGAATTGGCATTCCTTTCATGGTCATTGTTCCGAACTCACCTCCTTAAAAAGGTGTTTCTTATGTTTAAAAACCTCATGAAGGTGAACAGGGCTTCACTCGCAGTTGCTTTCTATACGCGTCCTTGCGCTGATCTCTGTGCTTAAACAAGGATTTATCTTTCATGATGAGAGAGGCGGTCGCTGGCCAAGATTCAAATTATTGGCTGCAGTAGGCATTATCCTCACGATCGCGGGGTTGAGTTTGTTTATTTTTTCTCTTTTTGTGGCTCCGTTCATCGAGCAACCGGATTCCTTCAAGGACATGAAGCGCAAGATCCGAAGCCATGGGACAACCCCCAAACTTCCACGCGAGCGCCAAATCGACGGGGTACTCCAGCGAATGCTGGCCAAAAATCAGCCCCCAGCAAACTTAAAGCCAGCGAGTGGCGCTCCAGTGATTCGATCCGCTTTTTTTTATGGATGGGATGAAGCAGCCTTCCGTTCACTCGAAAAACACAAGGAATTACTCACGCATCTTTGCCCAGAATACTTGTCATTTACGGATGCAGAAGAGGGAATCAAGGAGGATGAAGACTCCAACTTGGAGAGGGTTTCCGAGATTGCGACAATGAAGCTGATGCCGGTTCTGTCGAATCTCGACGGCAGCGATCGCATCCCGGGGGCCGTCGAATTTTTGGCGCAAGCCGGACAGGAAGAAAAAAAAGCATTCACCACCGATCTCGTGAATCGACTGAAAAATGTCGGAGCCAGTGGAGTCGTGATCGACTGGGAGGAAGTCGATGCCGGTGCAGGCAATGAGTTATCAAAACTGATTGTCGAAATAGCCACCGACCTCAAGGCGGAAGGCCTCGAAACGTGGTTGTGCATTACAATGGACGTTTCATTTTCGAATTGGGATTTTGAAAAATTGTCGCCTCATGTCGAACGCTTCATCGCATTGTTGCATGATGAAAATGGGGAGACCGACACCCCAGGGCCGATCGCCTCTAATGACTGGGTCGATGGTTGGTTAAAAGTCATTAATAGTTGCAGCAACCCCGAGCAATGGATTGCCTCACTCGGTTGCCATGGGATGGACTGGATCGTCGATGGCTCTAACGCAGAGGAGATTTCCTTTGCGGATGCCATGAGCCGCGCCGGCAATGCAGGGTGTGAGGATTTGCGCTTTGCGCCTCAAGAGATGAACCCCACGTTTTCTTATTTTTACGACAACGAGGAACATGAGGTTTGGTTTCTGGATGCCGCTTCTTTTGCGAACCACTGGAACTCGGCGCGCGATTACGGCTTTGCGGGCGTCATGCTGAACCGCATCGGGATGGAAGACTCCTCAGTGTGGAAAGTCATGGCAAAAGATGGCCAGACCACAGCATCAGACTTTGCTGAATCCATACCCAGTGGCGACTCCATCACTTCCATCGGCAGGGGCGAGGTCGTTAGCCTTGATCCTTCTAAATCAGAGGGACGACGGAATTTTTCAAATGATCCCGAAGGCAGAATTTTCAGCAATTATTTAACACCCCCAGCCTGCCCTACCCTTTTTAGAATGAACGCCGCCGCACCGGATCGAATCACGATTACGTTCGATGACGGCCCAGATCCAGACTGGACTCCTCAAATCCTCGACATCCTCAAGGAACGAGGAATCAAAGCGGTCTTTTTTATCGTGGGTCAAGAAGCTGAACTTTACCCCGATCTCATAAGAAGAATCGTCGCGGAAGGCCATGAGATAGGCAACCACTCGTTCACCCACCCTAATCTCGCCGAGACACCCACCTCTATCATTCGACTGGAACTCAATGCCACCCAACGGCTCATTGAGTCTCTCACTGGTGTATCGACCACACTTTTCAGACCCCCCTACAACGCAGATTCACATCCCTCCAAACTCGAAGAACTCGTTCCCATCGGCGTCGCTCAGTCCCTCGGTTACATGACCGTCTTGGAAAACATCGATCCCCGCGATTGGCAAGACATCGATAAAGAGGAAATTTTAGCGAGAGTGAAAAAAGACCGTCCTAAGGGCAGTATCATTCTACTCCATGATGGTGGCGGCGATCGCAACGCAACGGTTGAGGCTCTGCCAGCTTTACTGGACTACCTTCAAGAACGAGGAGACCAAGTCGTCAGTCTCAGTGAGCTATTGGGCTTGGATCCCCATAAAATCATGCCACCCGTGACACTTGAGAAAAAAACCTTCCACCTCTTCACAAGCGGAATCGGTTTTCAAATCTTGCGGATTTTTCAATCGTTTCTTCACTGGTTTATTGTGATCAGCACGACCCTTGTCGTTGCACGAACAATTCTGATCATCATCTTAGCTCGATTACATAAAGCCCCCCCACCCTCCTCGCTGGGATATCACCCCTCCGTCTCGGTAATCATTCCTGCTTACAACGAGCAAAAGGTCATTGCGAAAACCATCCAATCGCTTCTCGCTTCAGAGTACCAAGGCACACTCGATGTCGTCGTCATCGATGATGGATCCACCGATGGGACGGTCGAGGCGGTGGAATCCGTGAACGACTCCAGGCTGCGAGTGGTAAGGCAGTCAAATTCAGGAAAAGCCTACGCTCTTCAACGCGGTGTTGATGTCACTAAAAACGAAATCCTCATTTTCGCCGATGCGGACACGCAATTTGATCGTCATGCGATCGCGCTTTTGGCTGGGACGTTTGAGAACAGTGAAATCGGTGCAGTTTCGGGTCATGCCCGCGTAGGTAATCGCTCGACCTTTCTCGCTCGCTGTCAGGACTTGGAATATATCTGCGGCTTTAACCTCGATCGCCGTGCCTATGCCACATGGAACTGCATCACCGTTGCGCCAGGAGCGATCAGCGCCATTCGTCGCAAAACGATCATTGAAGCCGGTGGTTTTTCTTACGAAACCCTCGCGGAGGATACCGACCTGACCCTTGCCATTCACAAGACTGGCTCCCGAGTGGAATACCAACCCCTAGCGATCGCCTACACGGAAGCCCCCGAGACATTTTCAGCCTTGGCGAGCCAAAGATTTCGCTGGGCCTATGGAACACTCCAATGCGTTTTCAAGCACGCAGACATCCTATTTAATCCTCACTACAAAGCGCTTGGATTTCTTAGTCTGCCAGGCATCTTATTTTTTCAAATCGTCCTCGTTGCTTTTTCGCCAGCCATCGATGTCCTTTTTATTGAATCAATGATCATGGGGCGTGTCGGTGCCATCCTCCCCTATTTTCTCGCATTCCTTCTCTGTGACGTCTTAGTAGCCGCAGCGGCACTCCAAATGGAAGGGTTACCTTTGCGTCACGCCCTTCGCATCATTCCACAAAGATTCTTGTACAGACCGCTCTTGAGCTATGTCGTATGGAAATCCCTAATCCATGCGCTGAAGGGCGCGTGGGTCGGTTGGGGAAAATTACAACGCACAGCAACCGTTTCAATCCCATGAAGAAACTCCTTATTCTCATTATCCTAACCTGCAACCTCGCTCGAGGCGCTGGATCTCCACTTGAAGGAAACCCAAATGAGCTGAAGGGGGCTTTATTCGGTGCCTACATGGATTTCGGCGAGACCGAGGATCATGTCACTCTCGAGGGCATTGAAGATTTTGAGAAGCAGGCAGGGAAACGCCCTGCGATTATTGCTTCATCGAGTTACTGGGGGGAACAAACTTTCCCTAAAAAAAACCTCACACTCATCGATCGGCATGGCGCCACCCCACTTATTTACTGGTCACCGTGGGACAAACCTTACGATCAAAACAAGGGCCCCGATCGCTTTTCCCTCAAGGAAATTCTAGCTGGCAATTGGGATGCCTATATTGATTCCTGGGGTGATGGGGCAAAAGATTTCGGCAAGCCCTTCCTTGTTTCTTTCTGCAACGAAATGAATGGCGACTGGTTTCCTTGGTCAGGGTGCTTCTACGGTGGAAAAAATGGGGGAAATGAGGTTTTCAAACAGGCTTGGCGCTACGTCGTCGACCGCGTCAGGGCCCGTGGCGCAAAAAACATTCGGTGGGTTTTTCACGTCAACAATTTCCCAGCTGATAATAATTTCTGGAACCTGATGTCTGCCTACTATCCGGGACCGGATTATGTCGATTGGCTAGGGCTCAGTGTTTACGGCAAACAATTCCGAGAAGGTGATGCTTGGGCTCAATTTAAGCCCCTTCTCGACTGGCCCTATAAAGAACTCACAAAGCTCGATCCAGACAAGCCTGTGATGGTTGCCGAATTTGGCGTCGGTGACTTTCCCAAATCGGGAAGCAAAGCCAAATGGTTCGAGGATGCACTCAAAATCATCCCCGAGTATCCTCGTATCAAAGCAGCCGTCTACTGGCATGAACGCTGGCAAAACGAAGATGGATCATTCAGCAACATTCGAATCAACTCATCACCCTCAGCCTTAGCAGCCTTTCGAAAAGGAATCAGCGACCCTGTATGGATACCTTCAAAGAAAGTCAATTAACGTTGGCTTGTTTTTTGAGCCCTCATAATTTGAGAATGTTTTTCAAATTCGGATCTCTTTAGGTTATGCCTATCGTCCTTGTCCCCAATTTATGAAAGAAAAAGTCGTTGATCCACGCGTAAGAGACCTCA
>RFZT01000114.1 GCA_009920585.1 bacterium | reverse complement strand
AAAAAAACCGACGCGCGCTTCAAATTTGGCCAAATCTTTTGCAGAAAGCAGGCCCATCCACTCCATTGCAGCCTCAGGGGTGCGATGTTCAATAGGCCAGTTAGTCACGACCTCGTCATCGTCATTCCAAGACATAAGCCCGCGGAAAAGAGCGTAGTCGCGTAGCCACTCGCTTTCCTGCGTTTGAAAATCCGCAAATGCCCTCTTGCGTGTTTTGTCACCCTTCGGACGAATCAGGTTATTGTATCCGGCCTCGAGAAGCTCGCGCTTGAGCGCGGCAACAGGAGCATAGCGCACGGGACCTTCTCGAAGCGCCGACACATCATGGGCACGGGTGATCCCCTCATATTCCTTTGCCGTGATATCTGGAAGCCACTCGGGATTTGTCGCGAGAGTGACAGGCTCGTAAGCGATCGAGCTAATGATATTATACGGGCTATGGTCGGAACCGGTTTCATTGACCGGCAGAATCTGGATCACGCGGAATCCCTTTTTCGCGGCCCACTCGGCCATCTCGACAAGCGACTCGGTATCGCCGATGCCGATATCATTGCGTCCACGAATGGCGCTGAGGGGGGTGAGAATGCCCGCGATTTTGATATCGGGAGAGAGATTGTTCTTTGGGTGACTCATAAAAACATCGTGAAGTTTTGGATTCAACAAACGGCGACGAATCAAATGTGAAACTAGCGAGCGGGATCGCTCTTTTCGACTTTAGCCTCAAGTGACTCGCGGCTCAGAATATGCTTAGCGCCGCAGCGCGGGCAATCCACACTGATCGTTTGATCACCGCAGAAAAGCTCATTAGCTTGGCTTTTGAATACGGGGAGTATGAAGTTTGCCATGCGATCGTGATTGCATCCGCACTCGAAACGAAATTTCCGCTTCTCGAGCAGCGAGAGTTCCACATCCTGATCCAACCTTTGTATCGAAGCCGAATCCAAAGAGTGAAGCCATTCCAAGTCGCAATCCGGTTGGGCCGCAACCATCACAAGATCTTCGTCACCGTGCCAAAAAAAACGCACCGGTCGTTGCTCGCTATTCGTGTAAAAGATTTCAACCGCTCTTAAAAAGGAATCCGTCTTGAAATCCACCACGCTTCGGCGAGGCGACTTGAGATTCTCCACCACATCGGAATAAAAAATCCCCTTCTCGATCGGCTTGAGATTTTCCGTGAGCAGATTCGCCACCACGGTACCGGTGTTATTGTCACCAGCCGCAAAAACATTCACGCGTGGATGCGGAAATTGCACCGTCCAAGCGGAGCTTTCCTTCCAAGGACGACTCGCGCAGTGAAGCGTGATGGTGGCCAACGCTTCTCTGCCGATATCCTCCACATCGGAAGCCACAGACAAATGGTGGTCCATCCGATGCAAATACCATGCGGCAAAAATCTCGGAGAAATCCCCACGAGCTACGAGGGCATTTTTATGCCGCGCAAAGTACGTGCGAACTTCGATGTCCGGATCCAGCATCGAATCCGGTGCGGGATTGGTATTTTCGGAACTCAAACCTTGAAACTTTTAATCTACAGCCTTCAAAAGAAGGGTCGCATTGTGACCACCAAAGCCGAAGGAGTTACTCAGCACACAGCGGAGTTTCTCTTCGCGAGGTGTGTTCGGAACGTAATCGAGATCGCACTCGGGGTCCTGGTTTTCCAGATTGATCGTCGGCGGGATGACACCTTTGCCAATCGCCATGGCGCACGCTGCGAGTTCGACGCCGCCAGCGGCTCCGAGCAAGTGGCCGGTGACCGATTTCGTCGCACTGATGGCCACTTTTTTGGAATGCTCACCGAGAGCGAGCTTGATGGCCTTCGTTTCGCAAATATCGCCCAAGCCCGTAGATGTCGCGTGGGCATTGATGTAATCGATCTCCTCTGGATTGACATTGCCATGGCGAAGTGCGATCTGAATCGCGCGCGCAGCCCCCTCACCCTCCGGCATCGGAGCAGTCATGTGGTAGGCGTCAGCCGTGCAACCATAGCCGGCGAGTTCACAATAAATTTTGGCCCCACGCTTCTTCGCGTGTTCGTATTCCTCAAGGACAACGATGCCCGCGCCCTCACTCATGACAAAGCCATCGCGATCGCGGTCAAATGGACGACAGGCCTTGGTCGGATCATCATTGCGAAGGCTCAGAGCCTTCATCGAAGCGAAGCCCCCGATACCGAGTGGCGTGATCGTGGCCTCGCAACCACCGGCAATAAAAGCATCCGCATCGCCAAACTTAATGATACGCCAGGCTTCACCGATCGAATTATTCGCCGTCGCACAGGCCGTAACGATGCACATATTCGGCCCGCGCAAATCGTATTCCATGGAGACGATGCCGCTGGCCATATTGGAAATCATCATGGCGATCGTGAATGGCGAAACACGCGAAGGCCCTCGCGTCATCAAACGCTGCGACTCTTGTTCCATGCTGTACAGTCCACCGATCCCGCTGCCAATCATCACACCGAAACGGTTGCGATCCACCTGATCCAAATCGATGTTCGAATCTTCAATGGCCATCTTGGCTCCGGCCATAGCGAACTGAGTGAAGCGGTCTGTGCGCTTCACCGACTTCGGATTTTTAAAATAGCGAACAGGCTCAAAATCAGGAACCTCACCCGCGATCTTGCAGTCGTAGTTCGTTGAGTCAAAGGCTTGGAAACGGCGAATGCCACTCCGTCCCTCAATTAGAGATTTCCAGAATGTTTCAAGATCATTACCGACAGGGCTCACTACGCCCATGCCAGTCACCACAACTCTTCGTTCGCTCATGAGAAAAAAATATTAAACAAGCACCTTGCCTGCGTCAGACAATTTCTCTGGATGCACGCCAGATTGGCAATGATAATTTTCTCCAATACGGGTTAGCGGGCTCTTTTATTTTTCAGCAATAGAATCCGCCGAGCTTGAAAAAGAACCCTTTCTCAGAGACTAGGAAATCCGAAACTTCACTTCTCGGATCACTTTTTTTCCGAAACGGGTCTGGAGTTTTTGAAGTATTTCCGCCTTCCAATTCCGCTCCAACTCATATCGCACGCTGGGCTGAAGCACCTGGATCGTAAGCACACCACCACTGAGCGCCGCCGGCACGGAATGCTGCGCCAAAAAAGCGCCCACCACTTCCAACCACGCCTCCTTGACTTGCTGCTCGCTCAAGCGCTCATTCAAGCCCAGTCGAGGGAGAAGCTTTTGAAGAACGTCGCTCACCAGATTACAACGATCCTTCCGCTCGGCGGCTTCTGGCAGGCCGCGCCACTCGGCAATCACACGCGCTCTAAGAGAATCCGAAGACATAAAAAAAGGCCCCCAGCAATGGAATGCCGGGAGCCGGGTTATTTTAAAACGATGTCAAATTAGGCGTCATTGCCGATGGCTTCCACCGGGCAACCATCCATTGCTTCCTGACAGAGAGCTTCCTCTTCAGGAGACTCGGCTTGTTTATAGACGTAACTGTGACCACCGTCGTCATTGCGCTTGAAGTTTGCCGGAGCGGTTTCCCTGCAGAGATCGCAATCGATGCACTGATCATCCACGTAAAATTTTCCACCCACGTTGTCGCTGTATTTGTTTGCTACGTCTGCCATGATATTTTTTGGTTAACTGGGCCTGAAAATCGGTGCGCTTTCCACGGATTGCAATCGTTTTTTGCTCAAGTCCGAAATATTTTTCAAACAACACAAACTATGCAGCCACTTCCCGCTATCCTACCAACCGAAGGTCGTCACGTCATCCATCTCCTCTTCCGTGTGGAGCATGGCCAATGGGATCTCCTTGATAAACCCTCACGCATCTCGGCCAAGACAGCTCTCGCTGAGTTGGTGAGCGAGATTCGATCCACACCGGACACCCAGCTTCTCATCTTCAGTATGGTGACTCCGAAGGCCGATCTCGGCTTTATGCTCATCACGCCCGACCTCCATGTCGCAGACGCTTTTTCCAAGCGACTCACCTTGGCCCTCGGCCCAGATATTCTCACCCCAGCATTCAGTTGGCTCTCGATGACGGAACGTAGTGAATACACAACCAGCGACGAGGAATACGCGCTTAGTCTCGAAACGGAAGAGAAGCTCACCGCCGGGACTCCCGCCTTCGAGGAAAAAATGGACGCCTTCCGCAAGCGCATGACCAAATATCTTAAGGACCGCTTAGAACCCAATCTACCAGACTGGCCGGTCGTCTGCCTTTACCCTATGTCGAAACGCCGCGTTCCTGGTCAAAACTGGTATGCGCTCGATTTCGATGCCCGCAAAAAACTCATGGCTGGGCACGCGCGAGTCGGTCGCACTTACTCTGGCCGCATTCTTCAGCTCATCACGGGATCGACCGGACTCGAGGACGATGAGTGGTTCGTCACGTTGTTCTCGAAGACCACCTCCGATGTGAAAGCGATCGTTTACGAAATGCGCTTCGATGAGGTGAGTGCACAGTATGCCGATTTCGGTGAATTTTTCATCGGTCTCCAACTTCCACTCGACGCACTCTACTCTCGAATTGGGCTTTGATGCCCAAAAAGCAGGAACAAAATCGTCCCTCGCCCCGCTACAACCGATCTTACTGCTCGGAGCGGGTTTGAGGAAGATCACCCTCTTCGGTCTGAAATAATCCACGATCATTGATGATGGCCGAAACTTGAGGCGGAACCATCTTCTCCCAAGCGTGGTCGCCCTTTCTCACTAACTCAAGCACATGCTGGGATCGGATGTAGAGATAGTCGGGATGATAGTCCTCGATGGCTCGTATCGATCCATTCTCCAGCAAGTGGGCGTAGAGATGCTTCAGCTGTGGAGCGACTCGGAAGTTCGAACAGTCTACCAACTCCCCATCCGACGAAATGTAAGGATAGACGTAAAGCCGGACATTCTTTTTGAAAAGGCGGCCGAGTGCCTCAAGGATGCCGCCTTCGAGATTATTGTAGTATTTCTCGGTGAAAATCTCGCTCAGGCTTGGAATTCCGAGCGGGAGACCGATCGGCCCCGCCGTGTAGCGGGTCAGGAAATTCACCAATCGATAAAACTCACCATAATTGGAAATCAGAACCGTGCGTCCGAGCGAAGTGATCATATCCACCCGATCAAGAAAATCGCGAAGATCCAACTGACCCCCCGAGAGAAGATTCTGCATGGTGATCTCCATAAGGATTTCGGGTTTCCCATCCGGCACACCCTCCTCGCGTTCAAACATACGAAGAGCCCCGTCGAGCATATCATTTGTAACCAAGGTGACGGGGCGAAAACTCCCACGCTCAACGAGCAGTGGCTTTTTGTAGAAGGCATCCGCAGCCTGAACCACTTCACCATCGGGGCGGAACAGAGCGGACTGAGTGAGCCCTTGAACGATCAACTCCAGATTCATGATCCGGTTGTCGATGCCCTTGAAGGCTGGACCGGAAAACCGGATCATATCAACCTCAATGCGGCCGGGCCTCAAGTCATCAGAGAGCGACTTAATGAGGGCTCGGGCGTCACCAGAATGGTAAGCAGCGCCGTAAACCAAATTGACTCCGAAAATACCGAGTGCCTCCTGTTGCACGAGATTCTCTTCATCAAGCATGCGAACGTGCAAAATGATCTCGCTGAAAGGAGCTCGGGGCTCGTGCTGGAAACGAAGACCCATCCAGCCGTGAGATTCATCATGGCGACGGAAGCTGCGCGCCGCAACGGTGTCCGCGAATGCGAAAAAGCGCCTGTCGGCCCCCAACACGCCATCTAACCTCTCCAGAAGGAGATCGAACTCGTGCGACAGCATGGTTTCCAACCTCGCGCGACTCACATAGCGATCGCCTGCCCCATATATCGCATCGCTGAATGTCATGTCATAGGCGGAAATCGTTTTTGCAATGGTTCCGGCCGCACCGCCGACGGAAAAAAAGTGTCTGGCCACCTCTTGGCCTGCACCGATTTCGGCAAAAGTGCCGTAGAAACACTTCTCTACATTGATACGAAGCGCCTTGCTCTCAACCCTAGCATCAATCTCATGTTGCATACCTCAAACCATAGGCATGTATCCGTAATTGGAAAGCTCGGAACCTGAACCTATAAAAACTCTTCTTTTTATCGGAATCGCGAGACCAAGCGCACTACAGCAGCAGAAAAATCCATCGCATTTTCTAACAAATCACGGGCAAAATCTGTCCACGTGACACTCGGGGAAGCCACAATCAAAAGCGCCGAAATGAGGACCAGATTTAAAAAGTAAATTACCACGATGGAGAAAAAAACGCCCCCGTATTCAATATCCGGTTGGCCCTTTTTGATCATCCTCACCGTGTAAATCATGTGAAATGTCCAAGTGAGTCCAATGCCAAAAAATAAAGACTCCGATTGCGCTGAGACACCTGGAATCAGCAATGCCAGACCATAGGCCACAATCCAACCTGCCGTATAAAATGGAAAAAAATAGGGCGCCAGCACGACCCAGGTATTTGTTTTATCCGTGATGATGTGACCGCCTTCCGAGGTGACACGGAAGTCATGCACGCGGCCACCATGAAGCCAAACCCATATCGCATGGGTCAACTCGTGGCCCAGCACATAAACGATAACGAGCTTGGGGAATCCCTCGCAAAGGATCCCGGCGATCGCGCAGCCACCGGCAAAAAACCAAAACACCGGACTGACCCAGAAAAAGTCATTGAGGGTCGTGCTGAACATCGCGGCAAAAAATGTCAGCGAAAGAACCCAGCAGGGTGGGAGGAGCAGAAGCGCAATGGGAAACTTAACCCACCGCTTGGGAATGTAACCAGGTTCGACTCCAGTTAAGGAGACGTAGAGAGAGGTCAACGATTTCTTGGCAGGACGCGATCGCTTGGAGCTCATGTATCGGTCGTTATAGGTGAGTTTCCCTAGTCTGAAGCGAATGATAACGGCGTGTCCTCAAAGAAGTCGCCTTTCTCAAAATTTATTCTTTTGTAAGGTCTCGAAGGATTTTACGGGCAAGAAGCTCGCTGACTTCTTTGTGGCGAGGAATCGGTTGAGTCGCTCCGGTATTCGGATTGTGATATATGTCATGCTTGGCTCCATGTCGGATCAGGACTGCGCCGGCTGATTCCACCTTGGAAATCAAATCGCGCCTCTTCACGCCAACTCTAATTCCTCTACTTTTTTGATTCCTGGAATCGCTCCCGAAGAGAATGTTTCATGCAAGTCTCGAAGGTGATCCTTCAAATCTTGGAGAGACTCTCCCTGAGTCCAGTGATCAGGGTAGTCGTTTAAATAACCGAGGAACATTCCATCGTCCTCTTGCCAGTAGGTAAATTTTGTCGTCATGGGATTAGGTTAGACGATTGACTAGCAGTTGTCCGGTAATTTTAGCTACTGTTATTTGGCCCATAAAAATGAGCGATAGGCGCAAATTGGACGTTTAAAGCGAGTCGAACGAGAGGCGC
>RFZT01000113.1 GCA_009920585.1 bacterium | reverse complement strand
CGGGGCCAACCTTCGGTTGCTCTACCTCCCGCCTGCCCCAGCGTTCGGTTGTGGTCAATCCCTCTCCAATCTCCCCCAAAACAAACCAACAACAAACCAAAACAAACCCAGATGAAAATAAATACAACACTCGCGACCATCGTCGCCGTCACCCTCATGGGATCCGCTCTCTGCCACGCGCAGGAAGACAAGAAGCAGAAGCAATTCAACAAACTCGACGCCGATAAAAGCGGGACGCTCACTATGGCGGAATACACATCCATAGCCAAAGGTCCGGAAAGAGAAGCGGCGTTTACTGCGCGTGATACCGACAAGGACGGTTCTCTGACCTTGGTAGAGTTTTCCACGCCGCCTGCCAAAAAGGAAAAGCCTGCCGCGGAATAACCCGTTAGTTTGAATCTCATATGTGGCGCGGGCTCAGAGCCCGCGCCACATTTCCAAAATACAAAATGAACCCATTGATCAAAAAACCATCCATCCTGTTTCTAGCGCTTTCTGCGGCTCTGACCCTCACGGCGCATGCCGAGGGAGAGCCCTCCACTCCCACAGACAACCACCTGCCCTCATTCTCATGGGACCGCGTGCCGCTATACATGCACATCCGGAAAGCCACAAATTTTACGGAGGATGAGATCAAGTATCTGGCAACTTTTCCTTTGGTGACTTTTGAAAAGACAACAGGATCCCAAACTTTCAAGTGCACCGAAGACGGCACGCTTGCCGCTGCCAAGGCGGTGAAGGAGGTTAATCCCTCCACGAAGATTTTATACTACCGCAATGTCTTTGTGCACTACGGCACCTACAAGGCCAACGCGGAGATCGATAAAATGCCCGGGGCTTTCCTCGTTGGTCGGGAGGGAAAAACCAAGCTGGTTCGCGGTAAGAGCGAAGCCTACGACTTGACCAACCCTCAGGTGCGGGAGTGGTGGGTCGGCAATGCCAAGCAAATGTGCGCCGATCCCGCGATAGACGGTTTGTTTCTGGATGGAATGATCAAGATTTATTCGGGCGGTTACTTGATGCGTGACATTGGGAAAGAGAAAAAGGAGGCCGTTTTGCAGGATTTCGAGGGCATGATGCGCGAGACAAGGCAGGCGATAGGGCCGGACAAGATCATGCTGGCCAATGTCCTGCGAACCGGCCAAAGCAAGGATGATGGCTTGGAGGCGATCAAGCTATTCGACGGTTCCTATATCGAGGGATTCGAAATCGCTGCAAAGCCTGAACAGAAGAAGAACAATGTGGCCAGAGGGATGGTGGCGTTTCAAAAAGCGGCCCGTGAGGGGTGCATGATTGCATTCACCGCCGGGCTCTCGGAAATGAACACCGAAGAGGGCGACCTGAATCCTCAGAAAACGGACGAAATCCGCAAGGGGCTTGGTAAAAATGAGGATTACAGCAAGCGTTTTAATTATCTGCTGTCGCTGTTTCTTGTTTGTGCCGAGAAGCACAGTTACTTCCTCGCCCACGATAGCTATGTCGCCAAAAAGCAAAACAAAGTCTGGATGACGCGACCCGCGGAATTCGACCGACCCTTGGGGGCGCCGAAAGGCCCCGCCGTCCAAGAGGGTTACATTTACACCCGCGAATTCGCCCACGCCAAAGTGCGCGTGGATATCGAAAACGAGGTCGGCCAAATCGAGTGGCTCGAGCCGGAGAAGAATTGAGGAAATTTAGGAACCACCGAGAGCACTCCGAGCCCTTGCTTTTCCTTCAAGCCCCGAAAAAAACCTAGAATCCCATTGATAAACCTAAAAATAACACAACCGCGTCCTTCGCTCTCGCCTTCTATTCTCTCGTATAGTTGCGCCTCATTGGGCTTGGGGATTTGTTTTTTGGGGATTTCAACGGTTGAACTTCACGCTGCGGAGAGCGCGCCCCCGGCTCCGCTCCCAGCGCATGCCGCCGAAAGGCCAGCCACCTTGCGACGCCCCCCGTTCTCGTGGGATAAGGTGCCGATCTATCAGATGTTTGGCGATGGTAACCGCCTCCTCACTGATGGCGAGATCAGCAGAGTCGCCGGCAGTTCGGATTTCCTCTGCATTGAGAAAAGCCACGGTGTAAATAAACTGGGTTGCGCGAAGCTAGGAGCGGCGCAGGAAATCGCACGCTTCAAGCAGATCGATCCCAAGACATTCTGCCTGTTCTATTTCAACTCGGCCTATGCCTATCCGTTTACAACCGACTCCAAGGTTTTCGGCAAGAAGGTCATAGGCGAACCCTTCCGGTCCTTCCTGCTTCTCGATCCGCAAACTGGAGAGCCCAAGCGCCGTGGCATTGTTCCGATGTTTGACGTTCTGAAACCCGAATTCCGCACTTGGTGGGCAGAAGCCGTTGGCAAAGGCGTCCGCGAATCCGGAGCCGACGGACTGTTCGTTGACCAGATGCACGGATTCGCCTTCGAACGTCGGAAGCAGCAAACCGAAGTGGCCGCCGCCCAAGCCGAAATGATGCGCATGGCGAAGAAGGCCATCGGTCCCGAGAAAATCCTGCTGCTCAACAATGGCGCGCACATCCCCGCATTATTTGAAATCGGAGATGCCTTCATGTTAGAACATTTCAACCCCGACGAACTCTCCAAGGAAGCCATTGTCCGCGATTGGGATCTCATGAAAAAGATCTCCGCCGCCGGTAAAATCTCCGTTTGGCGCATCGGCGTGAATAAGGAACCCGAGGGGGCAAAGTGTGTCAGCGGGGCCGACTTCGAAAAGTTCGCCCGCGAACGGCTTTCCTATTATCTAGCAGCCTTCCTCATCGGTGCTCAGCCTCACTCCTACTTCCAATACGGCTGGGGCTGGACTCTCCAGAGCGGTTGTCTTGTGGAATATCCTGAATTTTCCAAACCCCTGGGGGCGCCGAAAGCAGAAGCGACCCGTCCCGATCCCGCCGCCTGGATCTTCACCCGCGAGTTCGAAAAAGCCAGTGTCCGCGTCGATCTAGCGACCGGTAAGGGTGAGATCCATTGGCATTAATCACGAATTCACTCTCATGAAAAAATACCATACCATCGCAGCAATGATCCTTGCCTCCGGAATGAGCACCTTCGGGCAAGGCGCCACCCCCGCTCCGTCGCTCGCCAAGCTCGAGGCGCTTGCGAAACAGAACACTCCTCCGGCGGTGCACGAGGGCACGGGGTTCCAAGCCGATGGCGCCGTGAAGCCGATATTTTTTGACGCCTTGGATTGGGAGGGCAAACCAACGCGAGTCTTTGCATGGATCGGATTGCCTGCCGGCGCGAGCAAGGAAAAGCCGGCGCCCGGCGTCGTGCTAGTCCACGGCGGCGGCGGCACGGCCTTCAAGGATTGGGTGAAAGAATGGAACGAGCAAGGCTTCGCTGCGATCAGTATCGCGGTCGAGGGTCAAACCGAACAAAATGGTCAGCCCCCAGCGAAGTGGCAACGCCACGAGCACGGCGGTCCAGCCCGCTCGGGAACTTACTCGGACTTTACAAAGCCCCTCGAAGACCAGTGGATGTATCACGCCGTGGCCGACACCATTCTGGCCAACAATCTTCTGCGCAGCCTTCCGGAGGTCGATCCCGCGAAGGTCGGGCTCATGGGCGTTTCGTGGGGTGGCGTGATCACCAGCACCGTCATTGGGCTCGATCAGCGGTTTGCGTTTGCGATTCCCACCTATGGTTGCGGCGGCTTGCACAAGGCGGCCAGCCATTACTCAAAACACCTCGCCAACAATACACTCTATCCCATTCTTTGGGATCCGAACCTTCGCCTCGAGAAGGCCACCATGCCCGTTCTGTGGCTTTCTTGGACCGGCGACTCCCACTTCCCGATGGATTCCCTCGCAGCCTCCAGCGAGAAAGTCTCTGGCGTTTCGGTGTTCGCGCTCGTGCCTAAGATGGGGCATGGTCACGGCCCGGCGAGGAAGCGCGCCGAGAGTTATGAATTTGCCAAATCGGTCGTGCAGGATGGCAAGCCGTGGTGCGTCCCCGAATCCACGAAGATCGACGGCGGAACGCTCACAGCCGTCTTCAACTCCACCAAGCCCTTGGACTCGGCCACGCTCACCTCGACCACCGGCACTGGAGATACCTCGAAGCGCCAATGGATCGAAGCTGCCGCCGCCCTCAAACAGGAGGGCGGAAAATGGATCGCCACCGTGCCCGTGCCTCAAGGAACGACCGCCTGCTTCATGAATGTCTCCAGCGGCAAGCTGGTGGCGACCTCGGACTACCTTCAACCCTGACCGTCCTTACCAACGCACCAACTCAAATGAAAAAAACCACAACCATTGCCCTCGCGCTCACCGTTCTGAGCTCCGCCTTCAGTCATGGGGTTGACGCCGCCCCAAAGCCAGCCGGGAAGGATTGGATCATCGAAAGCCAAGCGGATTGGGAGGCCAATACCGATTCGCAATCCGGGTTTGAATTCAAAGACGGGATGGCCGTGCCGACCGCCCCATCGGCCACGATTCGGAGCAAGATCAAGGCGTTTGATCAAAAGCAATCCGCGCGCTCGCTTGTGGTGTCGCAATCTCCCGTGTGGGACAACTGGAAGGAGGTTCCGAAAATCGCGCCCGCCAACTTGGCAGATGCCCCGGTGCTGCTGACTAAAGGGCCGAAAGATTATTGGATTTTCGGGCTGTATGATAACAAAAACCCCACGAAAGATTTCACTCCCAAGGAAGCGAAGCTGGAAGGATTCGATGTGCCTCTCCAAACGACCCAGTGGCCGAATCAATTCAATGCTCCCGGCGGCCTGAAGAAATCCCTCGGTGGCTACCATGCTTGGCAGAGCCACGACATGGTGAATTGGGTTCACCACGGTCCGGTCAGCGAAAAGCGTTCGAGATGGATGACCTCGGCTGAGTTGGTCAATGGGAAGGCTTATTTGTATTATGATTTTCCGAACGATGAGGATCCCCACCTGTATATCGATGAGGACCTCACGGACGGAAAGCCTGGTAAGGATGTGGGACTGGTCTTTAAAAGCCCCTTCCATGGTTCGGATTGCGCGATCATTCGGGATTTGGATGGCAAGTTTCACCTCATCTCCGAGAACTGGAGCCCCATCAATGCCTCCAAGCACGCTTGGGATTCGCCTCTGGCCAGCCACGCGATCAGCTCGGATGGTCTTGGCAATTTCAAACTCGTGGCGCCGGCCGTCGATCAGCGCACCAAGCCGACCGGCAAGATGGCCACATTTAATCATCCGCATTGGAACAAGGAGGATCCGAAAAACTTCCCGTCGAGTGAGGCTGAGTATGAAATCCACGAACCCGAACAAAACGCCTTCGGCGATTGGGCGGCGATTTCGATCGGCGGGCAGTATTACCTCTTTGGCGATGTGGAATGGGCTGGCTCGGCGAGTCAGAAGGATATGCAGATCGCGCGGTTCACCTCCTCGGATATCAACAAACCGTTCACCTATTGCGGCAGTGTCGGCAAAGGACATCCCGACCCAGATATTTGCTTTGCCGAAGGCCGATTTTATCTGATCAACCAGACGAATAAGGATTTCACCAGCCCTGGACCTTGGGTGGAACGCGTCGAGGCGCGGGTGGGGGTTGATACCGACAACGATGGCCAAATCAACGAGTGGACGCCTTGGAAAGAAGTCCACGAGAAATACGATTACATCCCCGGATTTTCGAAACAGATCGCCAAGGCGCCGGCCGCTCTGGATTTGTCCAAATTGCCGGCCGGGTATGGATTCCAGATCGAGTTGAAAACGACCGACACCACCGAGAATAAGGTCAAGCCGATCTTGGACAAGCTCGCCCTCACTTTTGCCGAGTAAAATTCCTCTCTTTGAAAGCGATTCCCACATTTTTTCTATCCACTCTGTTGGCGCTCTCTGCCGCCCGGGCCGCAGTTCCCTACGACGGTTCCTGGGAATCCCTCCAGAAAATGCCCGTCCCAGCGTGGTTCGATGATGGAAAAATCGGCATCTTCATTCACTGGGGACCCTACAGCGTGCTGGGATACAAAAAAGGCGACCAAGGTTATGCCGAGCATGCTCCCAAAGAGATGTATGCCGACACCAAGCACTACTACCCCGTTTTCAAGAAGCGCTTCGGCGCCGCGCCTCCGGAGTTCGGCTACAAGGATCTGGTGGATCATTTCAAGGCGGAGAAATGGGACCCCAACGCTTGGGCGTCTCTCTTCGAGGAAGTCGGTGCGAAGTATGTGGTGCTCACCGCTGAGCATCATGATGGCTGGGCGAACTGGGATTCTGACCTGACGCCGTGGAACGCGATGGACAAAGGCCCCAAGCGCGACTTGGTCGGCGATCTCGGTGCGGCTTTGCGCCAGCGCGGTATCAAATACGCGCCCTCCACCCACCGCGAGCGCCACAATTCTTTTTTCAGCTCCAAAGGCTTCGCGGCGGATGGCGAACCGTGGCCTGACATCGCGAAGGAGATTGAGCGTGTTCCCGAGGCGGCCTCGCTTTATGGCCCCTTCGTTGTGAACAAGGCGTTCGTGGATGACTATGTCGCCCGCTGGAAGGAAATCGAAAAAAAATACCAGCCCGATTTTCTCTGGATCGACGATATCCCCCTTTGGACGAGGGACGGAAACAATGTGCCGAAAGGAGAGGCCAAGCCCGAGATTCAATACTTCTACGACCAACTCCGCCTGATGATCACCGGCTTCATGAACCAGGCCGCAGCTCGCGGACAGGAAGTCTATCTCAACAACAAAGGCGGAAAACTGAACTGGCCTGAGGGAGTCGGTTGCCGCGAAAAAGACAATCTCCGCCTCGCTCAAATCGGCCCGAAATGGCAAAGCTGCACCACCTTCGGCACCTCGTTCGGGTACTTGGAAGCGGAGGATGCGGAAGACTACCCGCACAAGAAAAAAAGCGTCGGCGAGGTGATCCATGAAATGATCGAAGTCATCAGCCGCAACGGAAATTTCCTGATCAATATCGGCCCACGCGCGGATGGCACGATCCCGGAGTGGCAAGTCGAGCGACTCCGCGCCATGGGCGACTGGCTCAAGATCAACGGAGCAGCGATCTACGGTTCGCGCTATTGGCACACCACCGGCCAAGCGAATGCGCATCTGGCCTTCACCACCAACGGCAAGAAACTTTACGCGATCAGCCTGGAAAAGCCCCAACCCTTCACGATTGAGGCCACCAAAGGCTGGACAGCCGCCGATGTGGAATCCGTGCGCCTCCTCGGGTCGGAGGGAAAAGTGGAGTGGGCCATTGATGAAAACGGGCTTCGCATCACCCCTCCCTCCGACCTCGGCGCGTCCCAAAACGCGTGGGCCTTTGAAATTCTAACCACAAAAAATCAGCACACACCCGCCGACTTGGGAAATGCTCTCCAGGAGAAGCGCCAGAAGGCGATCCACTCGGAAGACTCCACCGATTACTCCGACGAGAAGAAGAAATGAATTCGACGCGGCATACCCATCTCTCTTTGAAATTGGACTTTGC
>RFZT01000112.1 GCA_009920585.1 bacterium | reverse complement strand
ATTCGGCTTGGTTGCGTAAATAATCCTGACTGCCAACCACGTTTTTCATTTCCTCTGAAATGGAAATCGATTTGATATGAGATGTTGGAGAAAGAACCTCGCAGAGAGCTGCAAAAAGACCGCCTTCTCGGACATGTTCCTCCAGTGCAATTATCTTTTTGAAACCTTGAAGCTTTTCAAGAAACTCCAAAGAAAGTGGTTTAATCAATGGCATAGAAAAAACGGTTGGGCGTTTTTCTGGTGCCTTCTCCGACGCAAAGTCCAAAGCCAATTTTAAAATTGATCCCGTGGCCACAATAGCTGCATCGGGACGCCCTTCACAGACTCGCAGCGGTCCATCAAAAATTCCTCTTAAGTTATGCAAGTCAGGCTCCCCCGCTTTTCCAATTCGAAGATAGGAGGGCCGTGGGTTGAAACTTAACCATTGGACACATTCGCGCGTTTCGCCTGGATCTGCAGGTGAGAATACCGTGATATTGGGCAGAGTTCTCATGATAGCCAAATCTTGAACGGCGTGGTGAGAATAGCCGAGATTGCCATACGCCATGCCAGCTCCGACGGAGACAACAGTAACTGGCAAGTTGTGATAGCAGACATCATTACGAATTTGCTCTAGGCAACGAAGGGTAGGAAAATTGGCAATTGAATAAGTAAAGACATGATATCCTTCGGAGGCCAAGCCGGCCGCAACGCCTGTCATGTTTTGCTCGGCTACACCTGCGTTAAGAAAACGATCAGGAAATTCTTTAGCAAAAGGCTCTACCACAGAAAAACCGAGGTCTCCTACAACAAGAAAGATTTTTGGATTTTTTCGGGCTTGGAGAATCAGTTCCTGAATGAATGCGGTGCGCATCAGTTGTCCTCCGTCTCAAGTTGACGCAGGGCCTCTGCGAGCTGATCTGGCTTCGGGGATGAGTAATGCCATTGGAGATTATTCTCCATGAAATCAACGCCTTTGCCTTTTATGGTATGAGCAATCAAGCAGGATGGTTTTCCTGGCTCGAATGGTAAAGTTGATAGCGCCTCGTGAATGGCATTGTGGTTGTGACCGTCGATTTCCTTGACCCCCCAGCGAAAGGCTCGAAATTTATCAGCGAGCGGATCCAGTTCCATAACATCGGCTACCGAGCCAAGGCTTTGAATTTTATTGTAGTCCACGATGGCGACAAGGTTGTCGAGTTTGTGTTGGGGGGCAAATAGGATGGCCTCCCAATTCGAGCCTTCATCGAGTTCGCCATCGCTCAACATGACAAAAGTTCGCCAGTTTTTTCCGCTCCTCTTTGCGGCAAGAGCTTTACCGCATCCGAATGGCAATCCGTGCCCGAGTGAGCCAGTTGAAAACTCCACGCCAGGGAGATGGTGGCTGATATGAGACATGAGTTGCGAACCATCTTTCCCATAGCTTTCGAGTTCCTCTAGGGAGAAAAATCCCTTCAGCGCAAGCGTTGCATAGAGGGATGTGCAACTATGACCTTTGCTGAGAATGAACCTGTCCCGCGAATTCCAGAAAGGATCTTGCGGGCGGATATTCAAAACCCCGGAATATAACACAGCCAGTAAATCTGCCATGGAGAGTGCCCCGCCAATATGCGAAGCATTCGCTCGAGCGACCATTTTAAGCGCCTCAGAACGTATTTCTTTAGCCAGATTTTTGGTAGAGCCGTTCACTTCACGAAATATGAAATATGTGGATCAAGGTTGGTCCGGCGAAGTGAAATATCGCTTAAGTTGAAGCTTTCTAGCAAGGCCGTCGTTTCGCCAGGGAACTCGGGGCAATTCAACTCGTCAAATGCAACAACTCCGCCTTTGACAACGCGCGGCAGTAAATGTTCCAAAGCGGCTTTGGTGGGTGCGTAGATATCAAAATCCAAATAGAGAAGGCTAATCAGCGTGCTGGGATGTTCATCAACATAGCGTGAGATCGTTTTGCAGGCGTCTCCTTGGACCAGCTCCACTTTTGGGATGTGTCCGAGAGGGCGGTTCAAATCGTGCAACTGCACCAAGCTGGCAATTTCCTCTTTGATGCCTTGGTGGATATTGAAGGCTGATTTGTGCAAGTGGTCCGAGGAGCCTGAGGTAGTGTCCTTCTCATGCACGCTTGGAAAGCCTTCGAAGGTATCAAACCCTATGATGCGTCGGGTGTGGTTATATGGCTCCATGATGCTTGAAAAATGAAGCCAGCTTGCCAGACCTCCGCCGGCAAATACGCCGCATTCTACAATATTTCCGTGAACCGGGAGGGCGACTTGGAAAAGTTCGTATTTTGTCAGAAATCGAGTGATGTCTTGTCGGCGGACGTTGCGCGGGAAATTTTGCAATCGCTGTGGCAACGGAACAACCGAGGACTCAAAAGCCTCACAGAACGCCTGAACGCCATCTTTTTCCCGAATAGTATGCTTGGCCTCATGGTGGCCCATTGACTTGATAATATGGTTTTTCTTTTTCATGGGTTGTTTATTGGGGAGTGGTAAAGAGCTGTTCGCTTCAATGATTCTTCGAAAGGTATCAAAACACCCAGCCCAAGTTCGGTGCGTGCTCGGTTGATATCCGGCAAATAAACTTCTGCGGTTTCGTGCGGTTGCAAGTTACCGAGAATACGGATGCCGGCGCGCGAACCACAAGCTTTCGCCGTGGATTCCGCCAGTTGTGAGATCGTGATGGGAATATCCGAACCAAGGTTATAAGGTCTGGCATGCTCACCCCGGAGAAGAATGGTAAAAAGCCAAATGGCTAAATCCGCACCATACAAATAGGAGCGAACTGTTTGCCCATGGCCTTGAATCACGATTTCCTTGCCGCATAGCGCCGCTTGTAGAAAAGTTGGCGCCGCAAGATGCGAGTCTAGAGGCAAATATGGTCCCATAAATGCAAATCCTCGAGCGATGGTTGCTGTGACTCCGTGACTTCCGCACTCCATGGAGCAGATTAACTCGCCCAAGCGTTTGGCTTCCATGTAGGCGCTTCGAGATTCCAGTGGCATTGCGCTGACGGGGGCATTTTCCTGCAAATGTTTTCTACCCTTCGTCATTGGTCCATAGACTGCTCCGGAGCTTGCAAAAAGAAATCTCTTGGCACCCCGCTCACAGGCGAGTTTTACAACCCGTCGACAACCATTGAGAGTGCTTTCAATGAGGCTAACCGGATTTTGTAATTGAGTTCCGCTTAAGTCGCTAGCGGCATGTATAATGTAATCAAACTGGCCTTCTGGAAATGGGAATGAGCGGATATCGCCTGGGATAAATTGAAGGTCGGAGCGAGTAGCCAGATGCGGAGCTTTGCGGGCAAAAGCGGCGGGATCGCGCGTCAGAACCGTAGCCTGCATACCGAGCGCCAGCTGGTCATTGATGTGGGCGAAACTTTCCAGCAACCACATGCCGAAAAAGCCGGTGCCACCCGTGATAAAAAACGATTTCCCGCTGGCCTCTGGCCATAACTCACGCGTGTGCTCCAGAACATGTGCGAGGTCTTCGGGCGGGAGCGGTTTTACGGGTTGAGTCATTAGTTTCTAAAGGTAGAAGCTTTCAGATTTCAGTTTTCAGTATCGGAGATGTTTGCTCTTACACGCTCACGAATGACTTGAATCTCGTAGTCAAGCATGTCTTGGGTAAGGCCGGGGTAGGTGCCGAGAGGGTGGAGGTCAAATTTTTGCAGGTTGAATGTTGGATTTTCAATGCAAACCAAGCAAGTTACTCAAATTACCATTGAGTTTTTCGCGCACGAAATCATTAGGAGCATGAACCTGTATGAAGTTTATAATTTCTTGAACATCAATCAAGCCCGCTTCGAATGCCGCTTGCAGAAAATCTCTATCCTTTTGTCTATTTGCTTCCAACTTATTGTAAGCAAGGTCTAAAAGCCCCAATGCGATAATTTCGATTCCGTCAAAGGCGAGCTTGGTCGAGCGTTCTAGCCATCCTACAGGCTGCGTCAATAGAGTCCAACTGCCTACGCGCTCAACATAGAATCCGTTTTGGATATGGAACGGACTTGCCTCACCCATTTGTTGAATGCAAAGGTCCAAAGAGGCATCCTCATTGCCTTCAGGCCACAAATCAATATCATCCGAACGGGCAAATTCTTGAAATGGTGTCGGCGCTGTAATTGCCAAAGTAGCCCTGCCGATCAAAACAAAACGATTTTCTCCGGTAAGTTCGGCCAGCTTGATAACGGCTGTTTTGAGGCGGTCCAGTGTAATATCAACGGCCATTTGATTGCAAAGTCAGGCAGGCGGCAAAGGGATGCGAATCCGCAAGGGCCTCTAACTCGGGCTCGGGGTCGATTAAAATACGCGCAATTTCTTTTGGATTTTTTGAAGCTAATAGCGTCTTCCAAGCGGCCCTGCTCCATTGCTGCCAGACAGCGGGCTCCTTGTTCAAGGCCTCTTGGGCTCTGGCATACGCCCATTCAGGATTGGCTTGGATGGCATCTGCAATACGCTCTCGCAGACGCAACTTGCGCAGCCTATGCAAGCTGGCTGCAAGCTCCTTGGCTTTTTTGAGTTCCGAATATTCTGAGGGGCTCATGCGTTTTAAATATTTGCGGATTTAATGCTTCAGGCAAGGGCTGTTTTTGGATTCATGCATTTTGTGTGGATTTCACAAACTCACCAATCACGTGAATCTCGTAGTCGAGCATTTCTTGGGTGAGGCCGGGGCAGCAATGAGAAGCGTGGAGGTGAAAATTTTGAATGTTGGATGGTGGATGTTGCGAGTAAAGAGACAAGGCCATTGATATTTTTTAACCCGCCTGAGATTTTTCAGTTACAATTTTTTTGATGTTTTGATAAACGCTTTGAATTTCCGCGAGAACGGATCTGAGATTGTTTAAGGCCTCGATCCTGTCTTCGATTACATCCGGATACTCGTGCGTGAGATCGTTTCTCAGTTCCCTCCAGTCCATCCACTTGGTAGCCGATGGGATTATTCGGAGCACCTCCAGTCTGTTTAACAAATCAATGAACGAAAAACTCTCCACATCCTCGCCAAGGAGGCCAAGGCTCAGCGGAAACACTTTCTTGCCCATCACATCTTGCAATTTCGAAAAACGAAAAACGAGCTGGTCAACGTAGGCTATGTCTCGATCATTCAAGAAATCGTAAACCTCTCTTGAGATGGGAAGCTTATCTGCCAAATGATTTATGGCATGTTGAATTCGAAGAATATGTGAATCGCATTCGTCAAGAGCCGCTACCCACTTTTTACGGATGAGGGAGTTCATAACCTCAGCATGGCCCTCTTGGCCTCAAGAATTACTGGGCGATTATCGCTTGATCGGGCAAAGAGTACATCTATTTTCTGATCGCCAATACGGCATTTGAGTTCACTGCGAAAGGCAAGTTTGCTGGAGTATTGCACGGGTTCCGTGGAACCTGTTTCAATGAGCAGGTCGATGTCTCCCCCGCGCAAGTCATCCCTCGTCCGTGATCCAAACAAATAAGCAACGGAATCCTTTCCGAAATGCCTGTGGACTGCTTCGCTGATTGTCTGTTTTTCAAAGAGTGTGAGCCTCATGGGACAAAAAGTAAGTGCTGGATTTTGGATTTAGCTTGGCGACTCGGATGGTCATCTCTAGCTGACTTCGGATAGAACCTGAGAGAGGGGACGCGTTGGAGTGTTAAATTCCTCGGCCTTGGCTTCGCGTAGTTCTTGTAGGTCTTCAAAATCTTGAAGAATTTGCTGAATCTCCAAAAACTCGTGGTAAGGAAGAACGGGGAACTCTTTAATCCCATTTTTTTCTATAATTTGCGAATGTATACTCATTGTGATGTTAGCGGTAAACTTCCTTCCTGTGAAGGATACGATAAACGACAATTTTCGTTCCTTCAATTTCAAATAAAGCACGATAGTTCCCTGCGCGCATTCTGAACTCTGGAGTATGGTTCGCAAGTCTCTTCACATCTCACTTTTTCAAGTTGTTTTCCATTGCCTGCAAACGAATCGCAACTTTCGCTTGGTCTGCTTTGGGCAATGATTTCAAATCTTTAACAGCTTTGGGCTTGAGTTCTACCTGATACTGTTAAGGTGTGTTCAAACTTGGTTCAATTTTATTAGTTAGCCTGTTCTTCCATTGTCTATGAGATCGCAGATGGCGATGTCAAATGTGGATGCCGAACCGTGAGTGTGTAAAGTAAAATATAGGATATCAAAATTTTTAAAGTTGAATGCTGGATGTTGGATTGGAAAGCGAAAAAAGTGAAGGTGTGAAGCGGATATAGGGAGGAGGTTTATAGAATATTTGGGATGAGAAATGCGCCGGGAATTCCTGCATCGGTCGTGGCCAACTGGGCTTTATTGGCTTGAGCTAAATCGAGAAGGTGTCCATCCGTAACTTGTCGCGGACTCCGCACCCAATCGGGCAAAGTTTCAGCAGCGCGGTGATCTGGCAGGAGCTGCATTTTCCAATCGGCTTTCATTTGAGAAAGAAGTTGTTGGCAGAGTGTAGTAGTGACATCTGCCTCCCGCAGACCAGTAAGAACACGCACAAAGCCTATCTCTGAAATGCTGCAAGTGAGGAGATTTTTTCCTTTTGCCCACAGAGCGACTCGCTGATGGAACTCGTGTTTTTTATAGCCGATTGCTATGAGCGCATTAACATCGAGAAGATAGCTCATGGGAAGTCAGCGAGTGCAACTGCTACACGCTCGCTGGTGAGCGTGGGGGCATCTTCAACATCCAAAACAGAATACCCACTGGAGGTTTCGTTGATGATTCTGGCCTCTGGCCTCGACAGGCGAATCGGCTCCAAAATGATGCGGTCGCTCTCCCCACGAACTTCAAACTTCATCCCGGGAGTCAGACCCAGCACGCGACGCAGGCTTGCATTCAAAACAATTTGCCCTTTGGATGAGAGGGTAGCAGTCATGGTAAGATGGTCTTACGCAGCCGAGAGGTTGTCAAGGGAGAAAAAGGGGAAATCAAAAAGACGGAGGACTCCCCAGCTTTGGTTGAAGTCGAAAATTTCGACTTCGATACCGACCACTCTAAGTGCTTTTTGTCCCAAGGCCATAAATCTTGGCAACATCGCTATCAAGCAGGACTTTATTTCCCCTAATTTCCAAAATCGAAGCTTGCAGGTTTTCAATGCTGATCGGGCTTTTCATTGGGCAATTTTTAACAGTGCTTTGCTCTCACAAATTCACGGATGACTTGAATCTCATAATCGAGCATTTCTTGGGTCAAGCCAGGGTAGGTGCCGAGGAAGATGGCGGTGTTCATGATGGCGTCGGCTCCGGGGAATGCGGCGGCGATGCTGGCGTCGTTGATTTCCGGAAGGGTTGCTCCGTGGGAACCAACCAAGCGGATGGACTCGGGGCGGTCTTTGCGTATCTGCACGAAGACGGGTTGCCTGAGGAGATTGCCGCCGAAAAACATGCGGTTGCCAATCTTTTTTTCATCCAAGTGGTGAGCCAAGGCGCTATGGGTGAAGGGCGC
>RFZT01000111.1 GCA_009920585.1 bacterium | reverse complement strand
GTCGCTTTGCGAGATTCTGGCGTCGGTGATACCGAAGCCAAGAGTGGCGTGGCTGAGGGAACGGGAATAGGAGTGGCTTCTGGTGTGGGCGATACTGTGGCTAGGAGCGGAGTGCTTGAAGGAATCGGAATCGGAGTAGCGATAGGGGGTGGGCTTGGCGTAGCGTCATTCGCTGCCAGAGGCTTCTCGACACGCATGAGGCGCTGATTGGCGTTGGCGAGTGAGGGTTCTTGTTTCGGAGCTTCCTTGATGGTGGAGGCCGGTTTTGTTTTCCGGCGGAAGTGAGCGTATTTAGCTTCCGCTTCTGTTTGACGAGATTTGTCGATAACAGGGAGACCGGCCTTCACGTTCAATCGTTCTGGCGGATCCAGCGAGAATGTCCCATTTTCTTGAGCCGATTCGTAACTCGGATAGAGAATCGAAATCGTCGTCAACTTAATGCGCCCGTCTTTCAAATGCTCGACATTGATAACCGCTGCCAACTCATTTTCGCGTTTGAGGTCGATATCTAAACCCGTGAGGAGAGAGCGATGAAGGTTACGGATCGATTTTTTATTACAGGTAAAAATCTGTTCGATGAGAAGGTTTGGGTTCTCTTTGGATTGAGCTAGCACAACAACCCCCGAAACAAAAAAATCCTCATTCGTGAGTTCGTATGAATCCAAAATGTTAAATGTGCCGATCACGTAGGAAACAAGGCCGTCTGCAGGTTTGAAGTTGCGAATGTAATTACGAAGAAAAACTTCATTCGTGCGGGCCATTTGACGCGGCTTCATGGAGTTGAATCGGTCAAGAATCTGAGGGGTTCTTAGAAACTCTCCACGAGGTGCGGCGGTAAGTTCAAAGCGCTTGGGGGTATCGATCTTTTTAAGCCTAGTGAGGACTTCATGGCTGAATGGTTTCTCAGGATGCCCGAAGATGTAATAGCTCCCAATCCAGCAGCAGATGGCAAAGCCAATTAAGACAATAATCAGTACGGTCCAACCAAAGAGCCCTCCATCAGAAGAACGGGATGAAGGTATGCTTTCACGATCAGGTTCATTGAACCAAGCTCGGTCACTGTTTCTTCCGGGATCGTTGGGCATCTGAATCAGGATTTGGCTGTCGCCGTTTCTTCAAACGAGGTTCCACATCCACAGGATCTCGCTGCCCGAGGATTTCGGATTCGGAATCCCGCGCCAGCAAGGCCGTCCTCATAGTCCAAGGTGCACCCGGCCAGAAAATTGGCGCTGTCTTGGTCGATGAAAACTTTGGCTCCCAAGTGCTCGATCACATTCTGTCCTTCACCTTGAACATCGATGTCCATGATGTATTGAAGCCCCGCGCATCCGCCTTTTTCAACGGATAAACGCAACCCTTCGCCTGAACCTTTCGATGCAATAAGGTCAAGTAGCGCCTGCGCGGCATCATCGGTTATTTTGATCACGTTCTTTTCATAAGAACGATTCCGTGCAAAGTCAAATGGCATGGGAAAGATTCGACTACTTACAGATGAGGTCGCCAGCCAGGTCGCTGCCGGTGAGGTGGTCGAGCGGCCAGCGTCCGTAGTCAAAGAACTCGTCGAAAACAGCATTGATGCTGGCGCTCGCCGAATCACTGTGGAGTTCGCTCGAGGGGGCGGGCAATTAATCCGAGTCACGGATGACGGGGCTGGGATGGATCGCGAGGATGCCATCCTGTGCCTAGAGCGGCATGCAACGAGCAAAATCCGTTCTGCCGAAGATTTGTCCGTGGTCGCCACCATGGGTTTTCGCGGGGAGGCGTTACCGAGTATTGCTAGTGTTTCGCGTTTTATCTTAGCCACTCGTTCTCGAGATGGGGAAACGGGCACGGAAATAAAAATTGCCGGCGGGAAGATCGAGTCTGTTTCTGATTGTGGGGTTGCGCCAGGTACATCGATTGAAGTCAACTCGCTCTTCTTTAATGTTCCCGCACGAAAAAAATTTCTGCGTGGCGAGGAGACCGAAGCGGCACACATCATTTATCAAATGCAATCGCTTGCGATAGCGCATCCCGAGGTCACGATGACGTTGCTTCGAGAGGGTCGCAGCATTTGGAAAGCGGGAGGAACATCCGATCACGGAGTTCGTGTGGTGGATCTTTTTGGCGCTGATTATATGAGAAGGTTGATGGTTTTGGAGGCCTCGGAGGAAAATGGGATAAAATTGGAGGGGTATTTATCGAAACCTGGGGAGGGGAGGCCTGACCGTGATCAGCAGTTTGTTGTTCTCAATCGCAGAGTAGTGCAGTGCCCGGCCGTTTTTCGCGCTCTTCGGGAGGCGTATGGAGATGCTCTCCCTCGAGGTCGGCAGCCCCTTGGTGTGCTGCGAGTATCGATGGACCCTCTGGCTTTTGATTGCAATGTCCATCCTGCAAAACGGGAGGTGCGTCTTCATCGCCCAGAACTGCTGAAGCAGGCCGTTTACCTTGCTGTCCGGAGGATGCTCGAAAGCCTGAATTCCTCGACTCGCAGTGCGGCAACGGAAACTCGAGTGGAGTCACCGCGTCTTGAGTTGTCATCTATCGCAGCGACGTCCCATTCAAGCCGCTCGTTTGCTCGTCCACCTCAAATGGAGCTTCCAGTTCCCGATTTGATTATTCCGGATACCCCAGAGGAGCGCTTCCAGATTATTGGACCGCTGGGAGCGCATTGGATTATTCTGGAAGGTAAGGACGGCCTTGTATTGCTCGACGTGAGAGCGGCGTCGGAGCGCATACTCTTTGAAAACCTGCGCAGGGAGGCCGCTTCTGGTAACGCATCTTCGCAAAATCTGCTTCTCCCTTCCTTAATCGATCTGGCACCCAAGGATGCCGTCTGGATATCTGAAAATCTGGAGGCTCTCCGTTCTACGGGATTTCATTTGGAGCCCTTCGGTGGCGACTCATTCAAGGTGGAGGCTGTCCCTGCTTGCCTTGCGTCGAGTGATGTTCGGAATGCCCTGCTTGATGTATGCCTCTCATTGCGATCCACAGGTCTTATGGGGTCGAGTCAGCCTGTGATGGATGCATTGATTCGGTCGGTATCGAGATTTGCCTCGAGCAATGGCTTCCAATATGGGGAACAACGAGCGCGGCATCTAGTGAACGAATTGCTCAAATGTGAGTTGCCCTACGCCTGTCCGCAAGGTCGTCCGACCCTTATCCAGTGGTCATTTTCCGAGCTTGAGCGGAAGTTTGGTCGGTAATGCGTTGAGCTACGAATTGGGATCGTTTTTTTACTTTTAAAAAACAATCATGGCGCATTGCTAGAACTTGGTGAATGTGAGATAGAAAAAAGTATCTATGCCTAATTTGAGGATCGAACCCGCCACATTGGATGACCTCTCCGAACTAACGGAGTTGCTTCACGACTTGTTCACTCAGGAGGCTGACTTCACGCCGGATCGAGAGAAACAGCTTCGCGGGCTGCGGCTCATTTTAGAACAACCCTCGCGCGGGCGCATTTTCGTTATACGAAATGAGCGGATGATTGTTGGCATGATTAATCTTTTAATAACGATTAGCACCGCGGAAGGTGGGTTTGTGCTGGTCTTGGAGGATCTGGTTATTCAACGCGACCATCGCAACCAAGGGTTCGGCTCGCGTTTGCTGATGCATGCTCTGGATTTTGCCAGACAGAAAAAATTCCTGCGGATCACGCTGCTGACGGATAAGGGAGAGCAGGCAAGGCCCTTTTATCTTAAACATGGTTTTATGGACAGTGCGATGAGTCCTATGCGCTACGTTTTTGACAATGAGAGCTGATTTTGCTTTGGCTTGCGTGCTAGCGAATGATTCGAACCTTGTCGAAAAATGATTAGCACGGCATTCGTTCTTGGGGCAGGACTGGGAACGCGATTGCGTCCACTCACTGAGCATCGACCGAAGCCACTTGTCCCCATTTTTGACAAGCCCCTTATCACTTTTGCATTTGACCACCTCATGGCATCAGGTGTTCGACGTTTCGTAGTCAATACGCACCATTGCGCGAATGCCTATACCGCACTCTTGGGTATGGAAAACAATGCGGCGATTTATCGGGGATGCCCGATTCAATTTTCTCATGAACCGGTCCTTCTTGAAACCGGCGGAGGAATCAAGAGGGCCGCTCCCCTGCTAGGTGAAGAACCATTTATTGTCTACAATGGAGACGTGCTTGCGGACTTTCCATTGGACTCATTGATTGCGGCACATGAAGGATCGGGAAATTTGGCCACACTCGCACTTCGTTCAGAGGGAGCAGAGCGCCGGATTCAATGGGATCAGCCAAGCGGACTCATTACGGACATGCGTGGACTTATTGGCGGACGTAACGAACCGGCATTCCTTTTTACCGGCATCAGTATTATTTCCCCAGAGGTTCTCAATCACATTCCAGCAGGGGAAATTGTTTCGATCATTCCTGTCCTCGTTGATCTGTTGCGCGCAGGAGGGCGCATTGGAGGAGTTGTGATTGATGAAGGAGATTGGTTTGATATCGGCAATATCAATTCTTACATGGAGGTTCACTCCATTATTGCATCACGTAAGCAAGGTATCTCCTACCTCGAGGAAGCATGGCCGACTTCGATCCAGAACAAGGCCCACATTGATTCAACTGCAGAAATTCGAGGATGCACCATCGTAGGGGAGGGGGCTTCCATCGGAGCGCGAGCGAGGTTGGAAAATGTCATCGTCTGGCCGGGGGAAAATGTGGTTGCGGGTAGCATGATAAAAAACGCGGTGATATCTAACGGCACTGTCACCCAATCCAGTTGCACTCACGGATGTGAACCTGCATAGTTGCTCGCTCATCGCCGATAAACGAATGAAAGAATCGCTCATCAAAAAAATTACTTATTCCACTTTAGCCCTCGTTGTTTTTTTTGTCGGGTGCTCGAATAAAAAAAATCCGATCACTGTGGGAAAGTCGGCTCAAGAGGTCCAGAACCCCAAACCTTCGTCCGCCATGGGATCTAGTAACGATGGGCCTCAGACACCTTATGGTGCGAACGGAGTTTCCTTGGAGACGTCGTCAACGGGTCCCAAGTTTCGGTTCTAAAAAACGTGAGAAAGCAAGCAACTACTACTCTCTCGAAAAAAAATGTTATTTTTCGCTTGCCACTTTGCGACTCATCTATAGTGTCCCCCTTCCCGCTACGCCTCGGTTTTAGATCCAGTATCGCTAGAGCGTGATTTTTAATCACTGCAAAGCATCGAGGTTATCAGGAAAATTCAAATGAAATCACAGCAACACATCATCTCAAGACGAAGCCTAGAAAAGGCATCGGTGTGTTGTGTCGATAACCGATTACTTTTAATATGAGTGCTACTGTCCTCACACCAGCGGAAGCTGCAAAAGCTAAAATCAATCTCATTACCGAGGAGGCCAAGGGAAACCAAGCCGTCCACGATGTGGTTGTTGCAATCCAGGCCGCTCGCCGTAGCGGGACAGCTTGCGCCAAGACAAAAGCGGAGGTCAATCTTTCCGGTCGCAAGCCATGGAGGCAAAAAGGAACCGGCCGCGCACGTGCTGGTTATTTTTCCAGTCCTGTTTGGGTGGGTGGTGGCGTGGCACACGGACCTAAGCCACGTGATTACACCAAAAATACACCAAAGGCCGTTAAGAAGCTCGCCTTCAGAAAAGCCCTCAGCGCCCGCATTGCTGACGGCGATATTCTCTTCGTAGATACTTTTTCCGTAGCCGAGCCAAAAACCAAGCAGTTCGTAAAACTCTTGAGCTCGACAGTGACCAACGCTCGCAAAACACTCATTGTTTCCGAGGGCTTCGACGAAAATACATTCAAGGCCGCACGCAATGTAGCCTGTGCACAACTTACCCGCGCATCGGATGTCAATACAGAGCAGTTGCTCGCTTTTGACAAAATCATCCTCACTCGCGCCGGATTAGAAAAAATATCTGAAAGACTAGCGTAATGAATCAAGTTTACGACCATATTGAAACAATCCTGCTGACAGAAAAAGCCACGCTTCTTTCTGAAAAGCTCAACAAGTATGTCTTTCGTGTGCCACCCTCCGCGAACAAGCTTCAAATCAAGCGTGCCGTTGAGGTCATTTTCAATAAAAAAGTATTGGACGTGAATACGGCTAATTACGCAGGCAAGAAAAAGCGTGAGCGTCGTGCCGATTTCGGTCGTAAGCCGAATTGGAAAAAGGCATTTGTTACCCTCAAAGAGGGCGACAAAATCAATCTTGTCTAAAGAGAAAGTAGATCATGGCAATTAAAACATTTAGACCGCTGACACCATCAGCCAGATTCAAAGCTCTCCCGGATTTTGCTGAAATAACAAAATCCAAGCCTGAAAAAAGCCTCACCGAGGCAATCAAGCGCACAGGTGGACGCAACAACCAAGGTCGCATCACAATGCGCCACATTGGTGGTGGACACAAGCGCCGCTACCGCATCATTGATTTCAAGCGCCTTCGTCGTGACGTTGTGGCGCAGGTTACAGCGATTGAATATGATCCCAATCGTTCGGCTCGTATTGCCTTGATTCAATATCCCGATGGGGAAAAAGCCTACATCTTGGCTCCTGTCGGTCTCGTCGTTGGATCATCCGTCACAGCTGGTGCAAAAGTTGATCCTAATGTCGGAAATGCACTCCCATTAAAGTCTATCCCACTTGGTACTTCGATTCATAATTTGGAACTCGTCCCAGGACGCGGCGGTCAGATCGTTCGCAGCGCTGGTTCAGTTGCCATTTTGGCTAACCGCGAGGGCGGATATGCACTCGTGAAATTAGCTTCTGGTGAAATGCGACGCATCAACGAGGAGTGTTTTGCTACGATTGGACAAGTCGGAAATACTGACCACATGAATGTATCTTCTGGTAAAGCCGGTCGCAGTCGTTGGTTGGGCATTCGTCCACACGTTCGCGGTATGGTAATGAACCCTGTAGATCACCCAATGGGTGGTGGTCAAGGTAAGAGCAAGGGCGGTGGCGGTCGTCACCATCCGATGTCCCCTTGGGGTCAATTGGCCAAAGGTTTTAAAACCCGCCGCAAACACAAACCTAGCGATAATTTTATCGTTCAACGTCGCAAGTCTAAATCTAAGAACTAACCATGGCACGCTCTCTCAAAAAAGGCCCTTTCGTTGAATGGAAGCTTCTCGACAAAATCGATCGCATGACCGAGTCGGGCACGAAAAAGCCTATTAAAACTTGGTCTCGCAGGAGCACGATCACTCCTGACTTTGTCGGTCATACCTTTAACGTTCACAATGGGAAGACCTTCATTCCTGTTTTTGTTACAGAAAACATGGTCGGTCACAAACTCGGTGAATTTTCACCGACGCGTATCTTTAAGAAACACGGTTCTCACACCGCAAAAGTGACCAAATAATCACATGGGTGTTGTCGCCATGGCGGCAGCGCTCATTTTCTTGACTGCAATTCAATCATTGCACGCTCAAGAAAAAAGCTCTTTGACAGATTTTGAATCTAGTAGTTCTCGTGTGAAACTAAATATTTCGCATGTTGAAGTTCTTGATCCGTGTGTTTTGCAGGAAAAGTTAGTGTTAGCTGAACATAAAAATAAGCTAATAACTA
>RFZT01000012.1 GCA_009920585.1 bacterium | reverse complement strand
ATTGACTTGTGATGTCAATGAATCAAGGGCCGCGCTATAGGTGGAAGAGGCTTCGCTTGCGAAATAAGCGATAGCGATAGCGATCCCAAAGCACACTAGCAATATGGAAGAAAGGATAGGGTTTTCTTTGAACCAATTCATGGCAAAGCGATGGGTTGCTTAAGCGGAAGAACGAGAGTGTACCCGTAAGCCCAATTTTCTCCGGTGGGTGTGGTTCGCTGGGTGATGATCTTCGACTTATCCTGCCCCATAGCAAATGTGGAAGCATCTAGCAGTTTATCATAAAACTCATCAATGACGAGGGCGCCCTTTTCATTGGGAGGATTATCCAAATACAGGCCATTGACTTCTACTGCTGTTATCGCTGAGACGGGCGGTGGCGGAATAGGCGTTGGTGAGCCTTTGACCGACTTCGCGGATTCCTCGGTTGGAGCAAGGGTTCCAATCACAGGCTTGAGTTGAGTGACCCAAATGTAGCGTTTAGGAATTTTATCAGCGAGATTCTCCAAGATTTCGGTCCAAGCTGATCGTTCTCTTGCTGCAACGAGAAGTGGGGAGGCTTCCTCAACAAGGGCTTTCTGTTGATCGGTGACCTTGTCGATATTCGCGGATAGGCTAGTAATTTGAGAGGACTTGTTTTTAAACTCGGAAAGCTTTTTTTCAGAATAGCTGACATAACAAGCTTGGGCGCGCGGCGGCCCATGTCTTGGGCTCGGATCGCACTTGGCGAGCGAAGGTTCATTTCGAGTGGGCAGTTGCCCAGCGAGCGGAGGCCGGATCCGACCAACTCGCCAAGCCCTCCTGAGCAGATACCGGTCGTTTGGGCTACAGACTCTTCTGAGGCGATCACATTCTTGATCGGGTGGAAAAAATCGACGGGGACTTGGAGTTTTTCAGTAAAAAATTCGATCGCATAAGGGAGCTCGGCGCAACCGCCACAAAGGTACGTGCGCAGTGGGGAGCTTCCGCCCTGAGTGGTGCGGTAGAAATTAATGGAGCGTGCGATTTCAGCATGAAGTCGCGTCATTGTGTTGCGGATCACTTTTGCGAGCTTGGCCGCAGTCGGATCTTCCGGCTCCGCATAGGCTCCTCCAAGGCCAACGCTGCCCTTTTCGATCTTCAGCATCTCCGCAAGCGTGATGTCTTGGCTGAACTCTTTTGCGATGGCGGAGCTGATGCTATTTCCAGCAATGGGGATGTTTCGGCTAAACATCCTGTCACCCTCACAGAATATCAAGTTGGTTGTGCGCGAGCCAATGTCTATGAGGAGCGAGCAGCCTGATGCATCTGGGTAATTGTACCGAAAGGCATTATAGAGAGCGGTGGGGGCGACATCGATATTCCAAGCGTTCAGGCCTCCTCGGGAGATGGAATCCGCTAACTCCGAAAGCGTGTCGGCTTTGATTGCTAGGAGGGCCAAATCCCAGAAATTATCACGACTCGGTCCCATGATCTGGTAGTCCCAAATCACGTCATCAATAGGGAAGGGAACGTTCTGCTGAGCTTCAAAGGCGATGATCGAAGTCACATCCTCCGGGGTCGTGCCGGGAAGTTTGACAAATCGAGAAAAAACAGCCTGAGACGGGAGGGTGACATGAACGCGTGCGCCCTTCTTGATTTTTAAAGCTTCGCGCAATTCTTTGACCACGGTTTCGATCTGCATCGGTCGCGTGGCGTCCGCAGATGGGTCAACGATGAGGTCGGATTTGCGGAAGGCGAGAAGCTTCAAGCCTCCATTTGGCAATGATTGAAATTCCGCCAAGCTGACGGTCTGCATTCCCAGATTGAGAGCAAAAATACTGTCCCTTCGCGCCATATTGAGACAAAAAACTAGTTGCCGCTTTTCGACTTGGCGGGAAGGTAATAATCCCAGGAGAGAGCCGAAAATGGTGTTCTGTCTTTCGATAGAACGCGGTCTGCGATCGTCGATACAGACTCAAGCTGGGCCTTGTTATCCCACCACCCAGGTTTTCCTTTCATCGTATATTGATCGGCTACGCCCGTATCATCCGAGATCGTCACGCCGACATCTATGATGGCTTGTTGAACGGTTGTGGGAGGTTTGCCTTCAAAGAAAAAGGCGATGGTCTGAGGTGTTACGAAGGCGGCAACATGGAGGCCTTTTTCCATCGGGGCCTCGGTTTGAGTGATGGTGCCTGTGAGCAAGGTGGGCTTACCCTCCTTGGTTGAGGATTTGTTATTGAGAAGAATATAGTAATTAAACGTGAGGTCGCCGGAAAACTTGGGTGCGTCTGCAGCTGTGTCGTGGCGATCGAAAGTGACATCAATTTCCAACCACTGACCCTGTTTGCCGGAGGTTCGCTTGGCGGGGCCACCAGGAATCTGGGGCGAATCAACGAAATCGGCTTCAACTTTTTTTACTGTGTAGTTTTTACCTGGGTTCGCGTGGAGCGGCGGGGTCCAAGCAAACAAACAGAAGCTGCATAGCAAAATTAAGTGGGGGGCGAATTTTTTCATGGCTTAATTGATATACTGTTTAGGTGGTCCATATTGGGCCCAACGAACTGCGATTTATACTTTCCCTCGAAAAAACTCAATAGTTTCTCGGATGCCTTTGTCGAAGTCCACCTTAGGTTCCCAGCCCAGCAAATTACGGGCGCGGGTGATATCAGGTTGACGGACCTTGGGGTCATCGACAGGGAGAGGCTTGTGCTCGATCTGGGACGCTGTGCCTGTGATGCGGCGTATTTCCTCGCCAAACTGACGGATCGTCATTTCGCGCGGGTTGCCAATATTCACGGGCTCGTGAAAGTCACTCATCATGAGACGGAAGATTCCGTCGATGAGATCGGAGACAAAGCAAAAGCTACGAGTCTGACTGCCGTCGCCGAAGATCGTCATGGGCTCACCTGTGAGGGCTTGGCCAATGAAAGCGGGCACCACACGACCATCATTGAGGCGCATCCGGGGACCGTAGGTATTAAAAATACGAACGATGTGCGTGTTCATCTGATGGAAGCGGTGGTAGGCCATTGTGATGGCTTCCGCGAAGCGTTTCGCTTCATCGTAAACGCCGCGCGGGCCGATAGGATTCACATTGCCCCAGTAATCTTCTGTTTGCGGGTGAATGAGCGGATCGCCGTAGCATTCCGAAGTGGAAGCCAAAAGAAACGAAGCACCCTTTTCTCGAGCCAGCCCGAGGGCATTATGTGTGCCTAGCGAGCCCACCTTGAGCGTTGGGATCGGGATTCGCAGGTAATCGATCGGGCTGGCCGGACTTGCAAAATGCCAAACGTAATCCACTTTGCCGGGAACAAAAATATATTCCGTGACATCGTGGCGGATGAATTTGAAATCCGGGTTGCCCGCGAGGTGTTCGATATTGGCGACATTCCCAGTAATGAGATTGTCGATGGCTATGACGCGATGTCCCTCTTTGAGCAGGCGATCGCTGAGGTGGGAGCCGAGAAAGCCCGACCCACCGGTGATGACGCTTGTTGGTTTAAGGGATGTATCGGACATAGGTAAGATCCTTAAGAATTGTAAGCTGCTTGAGCGCCCTTGAGATTCTTTTTTTGAATCCATGGCATCAAGGAGCGGAGGCGCTCGCCGGTTTTTTCGATCGGGTGCTTCTCTCCGTCCTTGAGAAGGGAGTTGTAGCGCTTGTAACCGCCTTGGAATTCCTTAATCCATTCTTTCGCAAACTTGCCAGACTGAATGTCTTTAAGGGCCACTTTCATGCGTTTTTTGACAGATGAGTCGATGATTTTTGGTCCTACGCTCACATCGCCCCATTTGGCTGTTTCACTGATCGAGAAGCGCATGCCGGCGATACCGGACTCGTTCATGAGATCCACGATCAATTTCAGCTCATGCAAGCATTCGAAGTAAGCCATCTCGGGAGAGTAACCGGCCTCGATGAGTGTCTCGAATCCAGCTTGGACGAGCGCGGAGCAACCGCCGCAAAGAACGGTTTGTTCACCGAAGAGATCGGTCTCGGTCTCTTCTTTGAAGGTGGTTTCCAAGACGCCGCCACGTGTGCCGCCGATGCCCTTAGCCCAAGCGAGAGCGAGCTTTTTCGCATCTTTACCGGGATTTTGATAGACGGCGATGAGTGTTGGGACGCCCTTGCCCTCGGTGTATTGACGGCGAACGATGTGGCCTGGGCCTTTAGGGGCGACCATGATGACGTTCACTTCTGCTGGCGGAACGATGGTTTTGTAATGGATGCTGAAGCCATGCGAGAAGACGATGGTTTTCCCCTTTTTGAGATTGGGGGCGATGTCCTTCGCGTAAGCGGCTGGTTGCTTGGTATCAGGAATAGCGACCATGATGACGTCGCCAAGGCGAACGGCTTCGTCCGTGTCAAACACCTTGAAACCTTGCTTCTCGGCGACAGCGCGGCTTTTCGATTTAGGATAAAGACCGATGATAACGTTGACTCCGCTTTCCTTGAGGTTAAGAGCGTGGGCATGGCCTTGGGATCCGAATCCCAGAACGGCTACGGTTTTCCCCTTGAGAACTTTCAGGTCGGCGTCTTTATCGGTATAGATTTTGGCGGGCATGGGTTTTAGGTGTGTTAGTTGTATTGTATGGGTTGATTTTTATTCGACGCGAGCAAGAGCGACCTTGCCGGTGCGGGTCACGTCTTCGATACCAAAGGTATCCATGAGGCTAAGAAATTTACTGATCTTCGTTTCCGTTCCAGTGATCTCGATGGCGAGCTTGGTGGGTTGAACGTCGATGATTTTGGCGCGGAAGATGTCGCAGATTTGCATGACCTCGGCGCGGGTTTTAGAGTCCGCACTCACGCGTAGCAGAACCAACTCGCGATCGACATAGTCTTCATCTCGGAAGTCCTGAACCTCGATCACGTCAACCAGCTTCTCGAGCTGCTTGGTGACTTGCTCCAAAACTTTGTCATCCCCACGCGTAACGATCGTCATCCGCGAGGCGGAGGGATCCAGCGTTGGGCCGACATTAAGGGTGTCGATGTTGAATCCGCGACCGCTGAACATGCCCGCAATGCGGGTCAGCACGCCGAATTTATTTTCCACTAGGATCGAGATGGTGTGACGCATGAAATCAAAAAGGAGGCCGATACTGCCGTGCGACCCGCGTGACGTCAATCCGCAATCTCTCCTTCGCACCAAAAAAGATGCGGCGAGCACGGAAGCAAGCGGGACTGCTAAAGCGATGTGCCCATGATGGCGCAGCGTAGTGGAGAGGTCGGGAAGGAAAAGCGCGTGGGCAAAAAAATTGAAGGAAGTCTTGCGACTTCCTTCAATCTGATCCTGCGACAGTGTCGTGAGACAGTGGCGCTGGTTATTTCTTTTTAGCTGCTGGCTTCTTAGCTGGAGCTGCTTTTTTGGCGGCTGGCTTCTTAGCAACGGCTTTTTTAGCTGGAGCTGCCTTAGCTGCTGGCTTTTTGGCTGGAGCTGCTTTTTTGGCGGCTGGCTTCTTAGCAACAGTTTTTTTAGCTGCTGGCTTTTTAGCAACGGCTGCTTTCTTGGCTGGGGCCGCTTTCTTGGTTGTAGGTTTTTTTGCTACTGGCATTTAATATCCCCCCTTTCTCTCCGCATTCGCGGGAAAGTGTTTGTGAAAATGTTGTGAATAACTCACTGCGCAATGTGAATAAGTGCGCGGTGATAAATCGTCAATACCATTTTGAAAAAAAATCATCAGTCGTGAATTTTTTAATGTTTGGGGGGGATTGAATTAAATGAAGAAAAACAGCTGGCTACGCGCGAGCCAAGATTTTAAGCACCTCGGCGGCTATATCTGGTGTATTCCACAAGCGGCCAACGCCTTCATATCCGCAAGCGAGCAATCCTTCTTCAGGACCTAAAAAAGAGACTCCGCGTCCCTTAAGACGCGCGACATTTTCTTGTGTGGCCGCGTGAAGCCACATTTTGCCGTTCATGGCTGGGGCAATAAGGACTGGGCAGGTGACTGCGAGAGCGATGGAAGTGAGGGCGTCGTCGGCAATGCCGTAAGCCAACTTAGCTAGTGTATTAGCGGTCGCTGGGGCGATTAAGAGAAGGTCGGCAGAATCAGCAAGAGCGATGTGACCGGGATGCCATGATTCTTTTTCATCAAAAATACCCGTTGTGACAGGATTGCGCGAAAGAGTCTGAAAGGTCAGAGGGGTGACAAACTCAGTGGCATGGCGGGTCATGACGACTTGGACATGAATGCCGCTCTGGGTGAGATGGCTCGTGAGGTCAGCCGCTTTGTAGCAAGCGATGGAGCCGCTCACACCCAAGATGATCGTTTTTTTCATGAGAAAGAAAGGTTGAGGCGCCGGGTCAGGTAGCGCTCCGCGCGCATGATGCCGCGAAACTTTTCGATGTCCTCTTCCATGGAGCCGCTAATGACCGTGTAGCGATAGTCGCGCCATTTCTGCATTTCGGAAGAGGCGTTGCGAAGGCGCGTGGAGACTTGTTCTTCGGTCTCGGTTCCGCGTCGGCGAAGCCTGCGTGACAGCTCATCGAGGCCGGGCGGCATAATGAAAACATCGGCCAAAGCGGCTTGAATAAAAGAATCGCCGCAGGATCGAATACTCTCAGCGCCAGCCGTGTCCACATCGAGTAAAACATCCACTCCTTTTTCTAGGTGAGCGATCACATTGGATTTGAGTGTTCCGTAAAAGTGACCGTGGACTTCTGCGTGTTCTAGGAAATCACCGAGCGAAACGTGCGAGCGGAATTCCTCCTCGGTCATAAAAAAATAATCTTCACCATGCACTTCACCCGGGCGCGGCAAGCGGGTGGTGCAGGAGACAGAGTAAATGAAATCTCCTTTTTGACGCAGGGAGCTGATGAGTGTGGTCTTGCCCGCACCAGATGGAGCGGAGATGACGAAGAGAATTCCTGTGCGAGTGATGGTGAGGTTATTCAATGTTGGCAAGTTGTTCGCGGATCCGGTCCAGCTCAGTCTTCGCGTCGATCACGAGTCGAGCGATGAGTGTGTCGGCGGATTTAGATCCGATGGTGTTGAATTCACGTCCGAGTTCCTGCGCGAGGAATTCGAGTGTGCGGCCCATTGGCGCAGTGGATGCGAGTTTTTCGTGGAACTGGGCGATGTGGCTGGCGGCACGTTCCAACTCCTCCGTGATATCGCAGCGCTCCGCAAAGAGGGCCACTTCCGCAATGAGGCGCGGATCCTCCGCGAGCAAGCCTAGGTCAGCTCGCTCGATGCGTTTCCAAAGAGTTTGGCGATACTGTGCAGTGACTCTATTCGCTAAAGGGGAGATTTTTTTTGCGATGGCGGCGAGTTGGTTGACGCTTTTACCGAGAACCTTTTGGAGTGTTGCACCCTCTCGGTTGCGGGTTGCGACGAGGCCGTTGAGGGCCTTGTCCAGAGCGGCTAGGACGACTTCGCGAGGCGCCTCGCCTTCGGGCTTTGCGGACGTTTCAAGACCTGCGGCAGCGAGGACGTCGGAGATCGTGATCTCTCCACCGACGCCGAGTTTCTTTTGTAGGCGGCGGGCTTCGCTGACAAAAGCAGCGGCGCGTTGCTCGTCAAAGAAAATACCGGATTTTCCACTGGTGTGGCTCAGAATGAGATTCACCTGCACGCGTCCACGTGAGATGCGTGCCAACACGCGTTCGCGAACAAAAGGTTCCAGCCAGGCGGCGCCTCGCTCGGAGTGGAATACGACTTCCGCTGTCTTGCGATTCACGGAGTAGCATTCGACTGCGGCCGTCCATGTTTTGGTTTTTGCTTCGCCGCTGCCATGGCCGGTCATGCTTGTCATGACAGATTTTTATCGCGGAGCGCGTCTGTCTGTCGAGGCGCATTCCGTCTTCCGCGGGGCTGGTATGTTTTTTTCACCAATCTTCAGTAGGCCTCGAAGCGTGAGGAGAGGATCGACAATGTCAAATAAAGGTTCCCCAGAAGCAATGAGCTCCGCGTCTCCTCCGGTCGCTATGAGATGGGGGCGGGTGAGTGGAAATTTTTCCTCCTGGATTTTTTTAAGAATATTTCTGACCAGTCCGCGATAACCGTGGATGGCTCCCGAGAGCATAGCATCTTTCGTGGAGCGTCCGACGACGCTGCGGGGTTCCCTTAAGCGAATGAGAGGGAGAAGGGCGGTGCGGTCGTGAAGATAGTTTGTCATTGCGCCGAGACCAGGTGCAATCACGCCCCCGATGTAAGAACCCGCGTCGGAAATCACATCAAAGGTCACCGCTGTTCCGAAATCCACGACGATCGCAGGAAAACCATGGTGAGCCACACAGCCAGCGGCATTCGCCAGGCGATCAGCGCCAATGGCGCTGGGGTCAGGGTAATCAATGCCAACACCGAGATCGAGATTCGGAGCGATCACGCAGGCTTGCGGAAAGGTTTTTAGGACTACCTTGTTTTTGGAGGGAACGACCGAAGAAAGAATGACGCCGTCAAAAACTTTGGAAGAGGCAATTTTTTGAAGATCCTGGGCCGCAAGCGTGGGTGTGGGCAGACGGTGAATACGCCCGATCTTTTCGCCATGAGCCACAGCGACCTTTGTGAAGCTGTTACTAATGTCGATGAGGAGAAATCGTTTCATGCCTTTGATGGAAGTGATTCTGGCGAGACCACGGTCGCGATCACGAGATCGCCGGTTACATTCAGTGCTGTGCGGCACATGTCTAGAAATCGGTCGATCCCGAGAATGATAGCGATGGCTTCGGCGGGAACATTGATGGAAAGGAGCACGCCGACCACGAGTGGCAGTGAGCCTCCAGGGACGCCCGCTGTCCCAATACCAGCCATAATGCACATGAGAGCCACAACGACTTGTTGTGTGAGTGACAATTCAACACCGAAGACTTGGGCAAGAAAAAGAACGGTAACTCCCTCGTAGAGGGCCGTGCCATTCTGGTTAGCGCTGGCACCGACGGTGAGGACAAATCGCGCGATGCGCGGAGGGATTTTGAGATCCTGTTCCGCCACGCGCAGCGATACCGGCAGTGTGGCGTTGCTGGAGGATGTGCTGAATGCCGTGACGATCGCCTCCTTGGCTCCGCGAAAAAACGCCATCGGAGAGTGACCGGTAAACCTGAGAACGGCTGGATAGACAACGAACTGCTGTAGCGCCAGACCCAGTAAAACCACGCCGGTATAAAATCCCAACGTTCTGAAAAGATCGAATCCCAAGCGCGCGGCCACGGCAAAGCCAAGGCAGGCTACGCCATACGGAGCGAGCCGCAGGGCAAATCCAATGATGACCATCGATATTTCGAACATCCCTTCAAAAAAACCACGCAAAACAAGAGTTTTTTCGCGCGGGGCGACCGTCATCGCAAATCCAACAAAGAGGCTGAAGACCATCACGGCCATCAATCCGCCACCCGTGTTTTCAGGGTTGAACGAGTTGACCGCCTCGGCGAGGGGATTTTCCGGAATGAAGTTCAGAAGCGTGGTGGCTACAGGTTGGCTTCGTGTACCTCGCTCGATGCTGGTGCGGGAGGCGCCACCATAAGTCGAAATCAGAGCCTTTCGACTCGACTCCGGCATAGCTGTTCCAGGGGAGAGAGTGTTGACCAAAGCGAGCGCGATGCCCACGCTCAATGTCGAGAGAAGGAGCGTTAATAGCAGTGTTCGCGTTCCCACGCGGCCAAGCGTGCGAAGGTCGCCCATTTCCATGGTTCCTAGGACGATGGCGGAAAGAATAAGCGGCACGACCACCATAAAGATGATACGCAAAAACACACGACCTGCAGGCTGCACCACCTGATCAATCCACCACGATAGCTGCGGCTGAGAGGATTCCGGAAGGAGACCGCCGGCGATCAAGCCGAGAGCCAGACCAAAGACTAACCCAAAAAGAATGCGGGTGGATCGGGCGTGAGTCGGCGTGGCGTCTTGCCCCATGGATCAGCGCGAAAGGTCTCCTTGGCTCAGGAGATTGAATCCCTCGCCGCGCAAGACGGAGGAGGCGCATTCGATGTCGTCCAAATGCAATGCCAGGACGGCGCGCCCGCGTGGACGAACAAGGAGAGGGTAGCTGAAGTGGATATTCACTTCGGCCATGAGCAAAGCGGCGAGGACTCTTGAAAGGTCGCCAGCACCTTCGTCCATCTCGACTACCATCAAAGCGCATTCGCTATGCGGAATGTCGCGCTCATTAAAAAGTTCGCTCGCGCGGTCTGGGTCACTGACGATCATGCGACCGATTGCGGATTCGGAAGATTCCGCGATGCTCAGGGCAAGAACGACGATGTTGTTGTCATCCAGTAGGCGGACGACTTCGAGGAGGGCGCCGACTTTGTTTTGAAGGAAAACGGAAAATTGGCGCACCTGCGGGCTGTGGAGTTTCTCGGCGGTGGCGGATGTCATATTGTTAAGGGTATGGGATCATTTACCACAGAAAGGATCATCTTGTCACCTTTCGTGGTGAGGGTGGAAAAAAGGGGGTTAAGGACGGTGGGTGGGTGCGTTTATATGATTTAGGATGTCGGCCATTGTGGAGGCCAGTTCTTTAATGGCGGAATCTGGGAGTGTGCCGCCCGAAGTTTTTAACATGGTATCCCTAGCGGCAAGGATTCCTTGGACAAGCATGAGGGTGAATTTCCCCTTGCGTATGGGTTCAGGAAGGATGTCAAAACCAGCGAGCAATTCGTCAGCGGCCGAAGGTTGGACCAAAAGGGCGGCCCATTCGGGTTTGGGATTCGCTGTGGCGAGCGCGGCAGCGATGTCGATTTGGCGCATCCAGGAGCCCGCCAGTAGAAAAACAATCAGATCGCGGTCATTCTGCCGCTGCATGCCTTGCATGATATCTTTTTGAGCCGCATTTATTTCAAGTTGCAGTTCATTCCACGACCCCTTATCCGCGAAGTCACTGATGCTCTTATTTCGAGCTAAGATGCTTTGGTCGAGATTGAGCTTTTTGGTGAGGGCGGTGATCTCGTGAGTGGTATTTTTGACACCTTGTCCGTTGTTGGCTTGAATTGCCGCAAAGGCATCTGTCACAAGAACACCGAGTTGAAGAGAAAGGGCTTCCCGAGCGGGGGAACCCGGCGCAGCGGGAGGTTGGACGATTTGAGACCAATTTGGCTGGCATTGTTTGTCGATGGCGTCAAAAAAATCGCCCGCCGATTTGAACTCCGAGGTCGGGGCCAAGGGTGTCTTCGCTGACGATTCCTCGGCAAGGCCCGAAGACGCTTTTCCCGTAAGCAGGAGGACAACCAAAATGAACAACCGAGCTGACATGTTATAAAAGCTACACGCGTGAAAAAGGGGATCAAGTTTCTAAAACGCCAAAGGGACATCAAGGGTTTCTCTTCAGTTGACGCGTTTTTGTGTTTTGCGTAGGTTGACCGCTCCGAAACTGGAATGTCAAAATCGCCTCCCTATAGAATAGAAGACCGCAACGGGCTAAGTGATGCCACCGCGTTTTTCCGTCCACCTTCCGTTGCCGGAGTAAAAATGGAGAACATTGGCGACTTTGAGCCGGCTCATTTTGAAAAAAGCCACGAGGCGATCGTGATTCGGAATGCTGATGGTCTTGTGATTCTTTGGAATACTGGCGCGGAGGCCCTTTACGGGGTGTTGGCATCCGACATTTTGGGCCGACCATTGCCTGCCGGATTCTGTTTGGAAAAAGAGAAGTTAAATCAAGCCGAGCAGATCACGCTTCAAAAAGGCGAGTGGGCTGGGAATCTCCAGCAATCTGCAGCAGACGGTAGAGCGATAGATGTGCAAAGTCGCTGGGTTCTTTTGCCTGCCCAAAAAAGCGAGGGAATGACCATCCTAATCATCAATACAGACACCGCCGACTCCAAGCGAATGGAGGAGGAGCGACTGCGTGCTCAGCGACAGGAATGCATTGGGGAACTCGCCAGCGGGATTGCGCATGACCTTAATAATACACTCCAACCCACTGCGATGGCTATGGATCTCATTCGCGGGAGGCTCCTTGATTCGGACAGCCAAGATTTGCTCCAAGTCGTGGACGCAAACCTCCGGAGGGCCACAGAGTTCGTTCAACAAATTCTGAACTTCACCTTAGGAGGTGGGGGCGGAATGACCGAAATTTCGCTAGGCGAGATTGTTGAAGACATCGCCGGTTTCGTTCAGCACGCCTTCCCCAAATCCATTCAAATCCAGAGCGATCTTGCTGGTGGGGTAAATCCTGTTCAGGCGAATGCCACGCAGATTAAGCAAATTTTACTGAATCTTTGCGTGAACGCGCGTGACGCGATGCCCAAGGGCGGGCTCCTGGCATTGAGGGTCGGCAATATCGATATCGATCAGGAATTTGTTCAAAAAAATTCAACGGCAAAAAAAGGGAAATTTGTCCGCATCAGCGTGAGTGATTCGGGGTCTGGAATCCCTCAATCCGTGCGTGATAAAATCTTCGAGCCTTTTTTTACAACCAAAGGACCAGAAAAAGGCACAGGCATCGGGTTAGCGACGGTCCTAGGAATCGTCCGTGGGCATGGGGGCTTTCTTTTGCTGGAGAGCGTGGAGGGAAGAGGAACGACGTTCGAGATTTACCTTCCTGCCGCCCAAGCGTCGCCGCAAGCGCCCGCTGTATCTGCCCCAGTTGCCCCGTTTAGGGAGTTTGCAGGAAATGGCGAAACGCTGCTTCTTGTGGACGACGAACCGACCGTTCTCAAAGTCATGCAACGCTCACTCGAGCGAGCTGGATATCGTGTGCTCACAGCTTTGGATGGCGAGCAGGGCTTGGATTCCTACATAGCGAACCAAGAAAAAATATCCGTGGTTGTGACAGATGTGTCGATGCCTGGCATGGACGGCGTAGATATGATCAGGCAACTGAGAAAAATATCCCCTTTGGCAAAAGTGATTTTCACCAGCGGCATCAGCATGGCTTCCAATTGCGGGCAGTTCGAATCGCTCGGAGCGGATAAAGTATTGGCCAAGCCATGCAACTCTCGGACTATGCTGGAAGCGATTAGGGATTTATTAGCTGAAGAGCCCAAAAAATGCGCATGATGCCTTAAGGCGTGTAGTGATTTTCGTGCCAAGCACCCCCAAGTCGAATCGGTCGGATCGCTCCTTTTAAACTGTGTCTTATCTCTCGCCCATATACGCCATCCTGACAATTTGCATTGAGGTTGTAGGCATTTTGCTTGCGATGCGGGCGATCTTGATAGCGAGAACCCCTCAGTCCGCGCTCGCTTGGGCGGGTGTCTTGGTGTTTCTGCCATTTATTGGGATTCCTCTATTTCTCGTCTTCGGAGAATCACGTTTTGCAGGCTATACGCGAGCAGGCAAAGATGGGGTAAAAGCGTTGGATGAAGCACTCCATGCGATCGTCCGCTACCTCGATGGATATCGAGTTCTTTTCACCGGAGACTTTGCAGAACCGGAGCGTATGGCGAGAAATCTGACGCGTCTCCCAGCCACGAGTAACAACGATGTGAGGCTTTTGGTGGATGGGCACGCCACATTCGAGGCGATATTTGAAGCGATTGACGCTGCGGAGGAATCGATCTGGATACAATTTTTCATTATACACGATGACCTGCTCGGGCGCACCTTAGCTGAGAAGCTTCTTGCCGCGGCAGGGCGTGGGGTCAAATGCCGAGTGCTTTATGACCAAGTGGGATCCAAGACGCTTCCGGTATCATGGCCGAACCGACTTCGACAGGCTGGCATTGCCGTGGAGGCCTTTGTCACCAACCGGCAATTTGGCCGACGCTTTCAGATCAATTTTCGTAATCATCGCAAACTAGTCATCGTTGATGCCCGAGTGGCCTTTCTCGGTGGGCTAAATGTGGGCGACGAATACATGGGGCATAGTCGGCGCTTTGGTCCCTGGCGTGACACTCATGTCCGCATCGATGGGCCTGCGGTAGCAGGGTTTCAACTCACCTTCTTAGAGGATTGGAACTACGTGACTCGTGAAGTGCCCGAGTATCGACTACGTCCCCCATCGCACACGCCTAGACATTCTGCGTCGGTTTTTCCGGTCGCCACCGGTCCGTCTGAGAGTTGGAGCACCTGCACGGCCGTCTATCTTTCTGCGATCCATTGCGCGACGGAGCGACTCTGGATCGCAAGTCCGTATTTTGTTCCGTCCAGCCCGCTGTTCTATGCGATCTGCCACGCGGCGATTCGCGGGGTGGATGTGCGCATCATCCTCCCAAAAATGGCCGACCACCTACTGCCGTGGTTATCTTCTTTTACTTACTATCCCAAGCTCCGCGAGGCGGGAGTGAAGGTATGGCGCTACCAACCGGGCTTCATGCACCAGAAGGTTCTCCTCGCCGACAATGATGTCACCATCGTGGGATCGATCAATCTGGACTACCGTTCATTCATGTTGAACTTCGAACTCGCGGCCGCCATTCAGGATATAAACTTCGCATCCGATGTGGAGGCCATGTTTCTCGCGGATTTCGATCGCAGTCGGCCAGAGAACCTCCGCGCTTTCGATGATGGTTCGCTCCTTTTCCGCCTCAAATGCCGGGCCGCTGCGCTGATGAGTCCTGAGCAATAGGATTTGTAAAAACGGGAAGCGACCAGTCGGTGAGCGATTAAAATTTCGGTCTATAGATCAGAAGGCGCAGTCCGTTAAGACAAACCAACACGGTGCTTCCTTCATGTCCCACGACACCCATCGGCAAGGGTAAGTGGATACCAAAAGCAGCAACGAGAAGAAGGAGGATCACCGAACTCGCAAAAACCAGATTTTGCCAAAGGACACGTCGAGCGTGACGAGCGATGGCTAGGAGGATCGAGATATTCTCCAGCTTGTCGCCCATTAAAACCACATCAGCCGTCTCCATGGCGATATCGGTCCCCGCTGCGCCCATGGCAACGCCGATGTCTGCGCACGCAAGCGCCGGGGCATCGTTCACTCCATCCCCGACCATTAAAACGCGGCCCTGTTTTTTGAGCTCACGGATCGCGGCGACCTTGCCCTCGGGCAGCAACTCGGCGAGCACCTCGTCCACGCCTGCCTCTTCAGCGATGGCGTGGGCGACCGCTTTTTGATCACCCGTGAGCATGACGATCTTTTTAACACCCAATCGGTGTAGGCTTTCGATGGTGCGAAGGGATTCCGGACGCAATGTATCGGCAAGGGCGAGTACAGCCAAAGCGGCGACTTGATCGCCTTGACGCTCACCAATCCACACGCACGACTTGCCTCGCTCGGCGAGAGGTGTGGAGGCGAGTGAGATCGATTCCATGCCGGATGCGTTGCACTCACGGAAAAGACGTTCACTGCCGATGATGAGGCGTCGGCCTGCGATGGTGGCTTCAGCTCCTTTTCCTGTGGTGGATTGGAAGTCGCTCGCCTCAGGGAGGATCAAACCACGTGAGGCGGCACTCTTCACGATGGCATGAGCCAACGGATGCTCGGATTTCGATTCCAGCGCAGCAGCCTCTGCGAGCAAGTTCGCGAGATGGAGAGGAAGTGTGGCGTCTGGTTTGTGGGAACCACCAGCATCCACAATGTCAGTCACGACAGGCTTCCCTGCTGTGAGGGTACCGGTTTTATCAAAAGCGATGATGTCGATCTGAGCAGTTCGCTCGAGGTGGGATCCTCCTTTTACCAAAATACCCCGCCGTGCCGCACCACCGATAGCAGAGAGGACAGTGGCCGGAGTGCTAATAACAAGAGCACAGGGCGAGGCCACGACCATGACTGTCATGGCCCGGTAAAAGGCGACTGCAAAATGGTCGCCCATGAAAAAGAAGGGGATCAAAAAAACGAGAGCCGTGAAGGCGATAACTCCCGTGGCATAGTATTGTTCGGCTTCCTCAAGGAAGCGTTGGGTGCCTGATTTCTCCGCTTGCGCTTCCTCAACGAGCTTCACCATGCGCGCAAGGGTGGAATCCTCGGCACGTTTGGTTACGGTCAACTCGAGTCCCCCGCTTTGGTTAAGCGTGCCAGCAAAGAGGATGCTACCGATGCTCTTGGTGACAGGCATGGACTCGCCGGTGAGGCTGGATTCATCAACGTGGCTGGAACCTTCGATCACGGTGCCGTCAACGGGAACATGCTCGCCGGGTCGAAGCACAACGATGTCGCCGGTATTAAGTTCCTCAACGCGGACAAGTGTGGTGGTGCCATTGCGTTTCACGAGAGCCTTGTCCGGACGGAGTTTGAGGAGGGAGTGGATCGCGCGCTGGGTGCGTTCCAAGGCGTAGCTTTGAAGGACATTCGAGAAACAAAAAAGGAACAATAGCAAAGCGCCCTCGAAGGGTTGACCGACAATGCCCGCGCCAATGGCAGCAAGCACCATCAGCACATCGACATCCAGAGCACCTCCGCGCAACGATGCCACAGCCGAACGCACGCCTTGCTGACCACAGAAAAAGTAAGCGCCGCCGTAGAGAATCCATGTGGCCGTTGCCGCTTTGCCAAGCCAGTGGTCACAAGCGAGAGACGTGAGTAGAAAAAGAAAACCCAAGGCGCAAGAAAGTTCCTCGTTGAGGGACCCAGATCGGACTCGCTGCCAGAGGGATTGTTCTGTCTCGAGGGAAGCGGGTTCGTAGGCGCTCACTTTAGCTCCGGTAGCGCGGATTCCCTCCATGACCGTTTTCTCGTCCGCTAGAGATTCATCAAAGGTGAGGCAGAGGATTTTACCGATATAAGTCGCCGTCGCCTTGCGGACGCCGGGTAGCTTTTTCATTTTACGCTCGAGGCGGATAGCGCAAGCCTCGCAGGCTTTTCCATCCAGACGTAGAGTCCGTTTTTGCAAGGCTGGACCCATCGGATGACTTTCTGCGATGCGGCGCAAATCCTCCTCACTCAGTGCAGAGGGGTCGAACTCGATTTCGATGGAGGGTTTACCTGGCACGGGATGCACGCTGACCACGCCTTCATGATCTGCAATCGATCGAGTGGTTTGCTTTAGCGATTCTTGGGCATCGTGTTCGGCGCTCATAAAGAGTGAACCCTAAGCTCGCCCACAAAGCCGCGCACGGCAAAAATCAGTCTTTACACCGCCGACGGGCATAGTGAAGGGCGCATTCCCCATCAGAGACCGTGTATTTTGATAATCGGAAAAATCGCGGTTCGGGTAAAAGTTCGCTCGGCAGCCCAGTGAGCGAGGGCGCAGCAGAACCTCCGAAAATCACAGGTGCAATCGTAAGCCGAATTTCATCCAGAAGATCCTCCAGCGCGAGAGAGCGCAGGAGTTGGCCGCCACCTTCGCAGACGAGACGCTTGACCCCATAGTCGCGACGGAGCATCGCCAAGGCTTTGCGAAGAGGGACAGAAGGTGCATCAAAAAGCAATAGGTCGCAATGCGGCGCTATGGCGTCACGGATATCTTGAGGCATCCGTGAGGTGGAAAGAATAATCAAGGGAGAGGAGGTATAGGAAAATATCTTGGAGGCGGGATTGAAGCGCCCTTCATTGCTAATGACAACACGGAGCGGTTCGGGCGGCAGGCCTTGGAGCACGCGTTCTTCGCGAAGATCGAGGCGGGAGAGGCCCATGCTCATGGTGTCGGCTTCTACCGTTCCGCGGCCTGCGAGAATCGCGTCGTTTGCCGCTCGTATCAAGTGGAGACGGGACTTGTCGGCGGGCGAAGTGAAGCGCGAGGGGGTCAGGTTTTTTGTGCTGATTTTTCCATCAGCGCTCATGGCAAAGTGAGCGCAAACTCGCGGTACTCGGAGGGCGTGGCCCGCGCTCATGAGTCCAATTTATGACCGCTAGCAGCGTTTGCTTCGACCTGATGTTCGAGAGTTTCGACAGCACCCTGCATATCGGCCATGTGAGGGATATCGTGATTGGACGAGCGATAGAGGAGGTAGATGGCTCCGCCAACAAGACTCCAGAAGACGGTCATCATAAAACCGGAAAGGGAGATAAGAGTGGCGATGGATTCAGGGGTAGAATAAAGACCGCCTAGAATTTCGATAAATAGGGTCTCGCGAACCCCAGCTCCACCCACGCTGATCGGAAGAGCGGTGACGGTAGAAACAATCGGCGATACGCAAAAAAGATTAAATAACTCAAGATCAGAACGGAATGCCTTAGCTCCGAAATAAAAGGTAGAAAAGAAAAGAAAATGGGAGGGGATGGAGAGAAGGAATGCATTAGTGACGGATTTCCCTGAGCGCGCATATTCCGCAAAGGCGGCGGCCGCCTCGGCGATTTTGGCGCGCGCCGGAAGCCATTGAGGAAGACGGGTCGTGAGATGGAAGCGATCCACCAACCATGCAACGAGGATGAACCCCAGTGAACCTCCGAGAATGATCGCGACCGCGACAACGACCCACTTAGTGAACTCATGGGATATCAGCTTATCCCAGTGGAAAAAGATCATTGCGGCCGAGATGGCGGCGAGCGCAAGCAGACCAACAATCCTGTCGATGAAGACACTCAAGAGAGCTCCAGCTTTTTTATGCGGTGCCTCGCGTATGATGAGGAAAATTTTGACGATGTCGCCGCCAGTCGCTCCGATAAGGAAAAGGTTAAAAAACATGCCGACGAGGACAATGCGGAGCGCTCGGGAAAAAGAGACCACGATTCCTTGGACTCTCAGGAGGATTAGCCAGCGCTCGACTTGAATTAATAGCCCGACCCCGATCGCGACCAGTCCGGGAAGAAACCACCACAGATTGGCCGTATCGAGGGCAGCGAGCAGTTTTTTGTTTTGGTCCGGATTTCGGAAAATCCACCACAAAAGCGTTGCGGTGATGAGAAGCTGAATCGCGGTGAGAAGGTGTTTTTTCATTTACGGTTAAAAAGTTTATTCCAAGCGATAGCCGCTTTCTGAATATCGGCGGCTTCGGTGCGCGGGGACATCTCAAAAACGGTGGGGCATGTTTTAGGAAGGAGCGGAACGAGTTTTTCCAACGGAGTGTCACCAGTGAAGGGGGGGCAATGGTCGCGAAAAGGCCAGCGTGTATCGTGGATGTGACAACCGATCAAAAGTGGTGACATCTTTTCGAGCCATTGGAAATGGTCGAGAAGGCCGAGGTTGTGTTTGATCTGAGCGTGGCCGAAATCGTGCCAATAGCCCGCATGTGGAGAGTTGAGCGTTTGAAAAAAAGAGATCATCTCACGCTCTAATGGAGCGGCTTCGTAATACTCGCGGTTTTCAATTCCTAAACGGACGCCTTTTTTACCTGCGTATCCAGCCAGCTCACCCAGACAGCCCAGAATCAGGCTATTGTATTTCTCTGAGACCTTTTCACGGGCTTCGATGGCGTCCAGGCGTTTCTTAACAAAGGCTCGGCTCAGGAATTTTCCATCAGAGACCATTTTTTGCAGAGCGGAAGTGAGTTTGAGTTCGCGGATGCGACCTGTGTGAACAACCACAAATGGCGCACCTAACTCTGCAGCCCAGTCGATCGTGATTCGAGAGAGTTTTGTAGCGCGGTCGCGGTCGGCAGCGCGAAGAGAAGTAAACTCATAGCAATCTGGTGAGTCCGTTTGAACCTCAACAGGCGTGGGCAGGAAATTATGAACGCTCGAAATGGCAAACTGGTATTTCTCCCGCGCAGCCAGAATTCCTTCGAGTTGCGAAGAGCGAATGCCGTGGCTGATCTCGATGGTGTCAAATCCAAGGCCCAAGATTTCCTCAACCATCGAGCGACCATCGTGGTGTTTCCAGGAATTCCAGCATGTGGAGAGTGAGAGGCTCATGGGTAAAGAGTCGAGTGATTTAAAATACTATGGGCCGAATCAAGGCCGGAGGAAATCGCAGATTGAATGCTCGCCCCTCCCATCCAATCTCCCGCTGCATAAATGCCATCTGGCAGGTCTGCGAAGGGCTTTCGGTTTGCAAAACTGGGTGGCTGAGAGGGGACGGCATAGGGGACGTGAATCGTCTCCAGATATTCCAGAGAGGCGGAAGCGTTAGGAAAAATGGCGGCGATTTCCATTTTGACTGCGTGTGCAAGCGACTCGTCGGAAAGATCAGAAAAATCCAACACGCTCGCGGTGATTAGGTGAAATCCACGCGGAGCAAATTCGGGTGCCACATTGGTGACTTGAGCAAAATGGCGCACAAGACCAGAACCGCTTTCGGGAAGAACCAAGCAAGGATTGGGATAGATGGATTGACGTGACTTGAAATACACCACGGCCACGCTCCGAGCGCGTTCTGGAGCCGGTCGTTCCAGAAGCTGACAAACAGTAGGTTCGTCGAGCGCGAGAACGATGGAAGAGGCGGCGATGTGTTCACCATTTTCTAAAGTCACACCGCAAGCACGATGGTTTTTCACGTCTAGGGCCATGACCCGAGTTCGTAAGCGAAGAGAGCCTGCGGGTAAGCGAAACGCCATTTGTGTTGGGATCGCAGCGATGCCGGAAGCCGGAAGCCAAGCGCGACCAGTGGTAAATTTTTTAAGATAATAGAGAAAGAGACCGGCACTCGTACCAAGGTCGCCATCCAGAAGAACGCCGCCAAAGAAGGGCTCAGCAAAACGGGAGAGAAAAAAAGGACTAAAGCCAAATTGTTGGAGAAAATCCCGAGTGGAAAGATCCTTAGTGCTTTTGCATCGGGAGAGAAGTGAGGCGTCGCTGGACATAGTCACGCGAGTGACAAGAGTGCCGAGGAGAAGCTTGTCTCGGAAAGAAAAGACCGGCGAGGTGAGGTTTTCGAAAAGGGCAAATGGATGCCGGATTGGATTAGCCAAGTGAGCAAATCGGCCTTCGTGGGCTAGGAGAGCCCCAGATTCAAAGTATCTGGGCTGCAAGGAGGCGATGTCGACCACCTTCGAGACGGCACTGTAAGAACTCAATACAACCTGAAAACCGTGATCCAGAGTGAATCCGTCACGAATGCTTGTGCGGAGGCGTCCGCCGGGGACGTCAGCAGCATCGAGGATGAGGAATGGCTTGCCTTGGCGGTGCAGCTCGGTGGCGCAAGCGAGCCCGGCAAGTCCTGCTCCGACAATAACAATCATGCCAGGAACCTTCTATTTCTGACGAAGAAAAGAAAAACGGATTTCATCAGCCTGCGACCAGATCGAGCCAAGACGGATTTTCGATGGCGTGCTCTTGGATTTCACAGAGTATCATTTCCAATGTGGGTTCGGGTTTCCAGCACCACGTTTTTTCAGCGAGGGAAGAATCGAGGATAGCCCAAGGGATATCGAACGG
>RFZT01000110.1 GCA_009920585.1 bacterium | reverse complement strand
GTTCTCGTTGGTGGCATGGCGATCGGCACCATCTGCACCCTCTTCATCGTCCCATCGCTCTACATGCTCATCGCAAAGCAACAAAATGATCCAACCTCGCCAACGGAAGTTTGATTGGCTTCAGCCTGCGAGCGTTCCCACTCGCAGACTAACTTCGCCTCAGTAAGCCTTGGCGATTTCCTCGCCGATGATCTTGATTCCGGCGCGCACATCCGCATCGGCCATCGCAAACGAGATGCGGAGGCATTCGTGTCGGTGCTTCCAATCCGGATCATCATCCCCAAAGAAAAAATATTCACCGGGCACAACCAGCACCCCGCGCTTTTTTAAGTCGTCGTAGATCTGACGCGAGGATTTGCGTGATCCTTCCAGCCACAGCCAAAGGAAGAGAGCTCCCTCGCTTTCGTGGAAGGCGTAAGGCACGTGATCGGGAAAGAATTCCTCCACCGCTTCCATCGCTGCATTGCGCTTTTGAAGATAATACGGACGTATAACTTCCCGACTCAGACGGGTGATCCTGCCGTCAGCAATGAGCGGACCGGCGATGGATTGACCGAAATTTCCATTAGCCAGACCGGTCACCGCCATCATCGAGGAAACCGCCTTAGCGATCTCGGGAGGTGCAACAACAAAGGCCGTCCGCGTCCCGGGTAATCCAAATTTCGAGAGGCTCATCACATGAACGGTCTGCTCGTTCCAGATAGGCGTGGCATCTCCAAAAACGATGCCGGGAAACGGCCATCCATAGGCATTGTCAATGATCAGGGGGATCTGGCGATCCTTAGCCAGCGCGGCCAATCGCTGAAGCTCTGAATCGGGGATCACGTTGCCGCTCGGATTTGTAGGCCTTGAAACACAGAGCGCGGCGACGTCGGATCCCGGGTTCAGATTTTCAAAATCGATGTGATATTTGAACCGGTGAGGTCGCGTGCGAGAAATCCGTGGGCGCTGTGCGGTGAACATCCCCTCCTCGAGGCACTGATTCGCATAGCCAATGTATTCCGGCATCAATGGGAACATGATCCTGCCCATCGAACCATCCGCGCGGCGACCACCGAAGAGATTGAAAAGAAAGTAAAATGCCGTCTGCCCACCAGGGGTAACGGCGATGTTTTCAGGACCGACTTGCCAACCATATTCTTGGCGTAAAAGGGATGCCAGATCCTCGATCACTCGCGCATTGCCACGCGGTGGATCGTAGATAGCCAATGTCCGGCGGAGAGTCGCGGGCTCATTGAGAATGTCGCTCAGTCGCTCTTCCCAGATTCGCTCCATTTCAGGAATATGAGCAGGGTTGCCGCCGCCCAGCATGAGCGGCGAAGGACCGGTGGCGGAGAGGGCATTGCCGAGATCATCCATCAGATGCTCGATGCCGCTGCCTCCCGAGAGGCGTTGACCTAATGAGGAGAATTTCATCCCCTTATGAACGCAGCACTTCCATCCGCGACTCGCGCCCCGAGGGATCGGAATCGCGGCTGAAAAGCCATCAAATTAGAGGGTTTTGCAGAATTCCTCAATGCGATCGACGCCCGACTTGATGATATCAAGGCTCGTGGCATAGCTGAGTCGCACGGTGCGGTCGTCACCAAAAGCGATACCGGGAACGATCGCCACATTGGCCTTGCTCAAGAGACGGTCGGCGAAATTTTGAGATTTGATGCCTAAGGCGCCGATATTGGCGAGGACGTAAAAGGCTCCCTGTGGACGAACGGCGGTGACACCAGGAATCTGGGTCAGACGCTCGAACATGTATTGGCGGCGAATATCAAATTCCTCACGCATGTCGACAACGCACTGTTGATCACCCGTAAGCGCGGCCAATCCGCCGTATTGAGCGAAAGAACAGGCATTGGATGTCATGTGGCTCTGCATCGAGTCGATCGCACGGGCGATAGGCTCAGGTGCAGCGAGGTAACCCAAACGCCAACCGGTCATCGCATAGGCTTTGCTGAATCCGTTAACGGTGATCGTGAGGTCGTAGGCTTCAGGAGAAATCGAGGCGATGCTGATGTGCTCGGCACCATCATAGGTGAGCTTCTCGTAGATTTCATCGGAGAGAATGAAGATGTCTTCTTCGGCAGCGACTTCGGCCAAGGCGCGAAGCTCGTCGCGGGTGTAGACCGAACCGGTCGGATTGCCGGGCGAATTGATGATGATCATCTTCGTGCGAGGAGTCATCGCATTTTCGAAGTCCTCAGCGGTGAGCTTCCAGTTGTTCTCCTCGCGGGTCTCGACGATGACGGGTTGACCGCCGACGAGACGAACCATCTCGGGATAGCTGAGCCAATAGGGAGCAGGAATGATAACTTCGTCACCTTCATTCACCACGGCGGCGATGGCATTGAAGCAGGATTGCTTGGCACCATTGCTCACGATCACTTGGCTGGACTTGTAGTCGAGGCCGTTATCTTTAAGAAATTTTTGGGAAATAGCTTGGCGCAGTTCAGGGATACCGGCGCTCGGGGTGTATTTCGTGCGACCTTGTTGAAGAGCGGTGATAGCGGCTGCCTTGATGTGCTCAGGCGTGTCCATGTCAGGCTCACCCGCTCCAAAACCAAAGACTTCGATGCCCTCGGCCTTCATGGCTTTGGCTTTGCTGTCGACAGCCAGTGTGAGGGAGGGGGTCAATAATTTAAGTCGGGTCGCTGTTTCCATAGATGATGTTGTTTTTAAGGTCTTGTTTTATAAATTTAGGGACTACCCACCGAAGTGCTTTGCAGTTCCGTATCAAGAGCCGTGAAAGATAGCTTTAGCCGTTTGTCGGAGTCAACAAACTTCGGCCGATAGATAAGGATTATTGTCGCTTTTTACTTCAACTCCGCCGCAGCGGGAGCATCAGCGAGAAGTGTGGCGTTCTCCTGTGCGATCGGACCAGCAGGAATCGTGTGATCACCGGCAAGCAGTCGCGGGAGCATTGGGGCCTTCTCTCCTCCTGTAACGACCCAGAGGATATGACGGGAGCGGTTCAGGATAGGATAAGTGAGGGTCATACGTCGGCGGTTTTGGTAAACTCCCGTGAGCGCGACTTCGGCGTTATGAACCTCGCAAACTGGGTCGCCAGGAATGAGGGAGGCCGTGTGGCCGTCCGGCCCTAGCCCCAAGTGAGCGAGATCGATCACCGCTGGTTGTCCGCAAATGGAACGAAGAAGCTCCGTGTAATCTTGGCAAGCTTGGTCCAGATCCCCCATCTCGACTGGCATGGCGTGGATTTGTTCCTGTGGGATGGGCGCATGGGAGAGCAAACTTTCACGAAGATGTGTGAGGTTGCGGTCCGGGTCACCTGCTGGAGCGATGCGCTCGTCGACCTGAACGACGTGCACTTTGGCCCAAGGCACATCTTCGTTGGCGAGTGCGCGTAGCATTTGCCATGGCGTGCGACCGCCACTGACGGCCATCACGAACAATCCACGTGAGGCGACGGCGCTACGGGCATCGCGGGCGATGATCTGCGCGGCACGCACGGCAACATCATCAGCGGTTGATAGAGTTTCGATTTGCATGCGGGATTTCATAAACACGGAACCGATCGCGGTCACGCTTTCAATGAAATCGGAGACGAGTGAAAATCTCGCACAACCATTGCCGGCGGCGGGACTCGAACCCGCACACCCCTTTCGGGATAAGGGATTTTAAGTCCCTTGCGTCTGCCATTTCGCCACGCCGGCATTTGGTGTTTGGCGCCCATGGGCAGCCATCGCCCAATGCGTGAAGCCGAAGCCCCAAGCTCGAACGAGCGCCGAATCTCTCCCCTCTACCCCTAGTCCGCAAGAGCAAAATCGCAGCAACCCCAAGCTCCGACCTTAAAAACTAAACCTTCCTGACAAAACAGGCTTTCAACCCCATGGCCGCACCCTCGATCTTGCAGGAAATCTCATGATCTCCGTCCACCAAGCGAATCCCTTTGGCCTTGGTGCCCCCTTTTAGAACTTGGGACGATCCCTTCAACTTCAGATCCTTGATCAAGGCTACTGAGTCGCCGTCGGCAAGAACGGTGCCAAAAGCATCCTTCACCACTCGCGCTTCTGGCCTGGCAACTTCGCGCGGCCACTCATGTCCACAGGTGACACATTCCCATTGCTCCGCGTGCTCAAGCACTTCAGGCATTTCACACATCGGGCAAGCGGGTTTATTCATATCCGGCAGACTAGTCCCATCTACCTGGGGCACTCAACCGCCAACTTACCGTTCCGACTTGGTTGCTAGGTGAAGACCTACAGAAAAAAGCGCGAATTAATATTGTCACACGGAGCGGATATGAGAGATTCGGCGCGGCAACTTGCCTAGAAAGGAGGCGGACAATTATAATGAAATTTGCAACTATCGCTGCCGTGGCAGCTCTCGCAGTAGCAGCTCTCGGCCTTGGCGCTTGCGCCAGCAAGCCAAAGCAGGCTCCTGCTCCAAGCACAATCCATACGTCCAAATAAGACGTCCCTTAAGGCCGGGCGGACCGTGTGTCCGCCCGACCTTATACCTTTATCCATTTCTTTTTTTCTTTCCTCTCCCATTTCTCGGGTAGAGGTTTTTTTATGCCAATCAGGCGGCAATGTGAGATACATTGCCAGCAACCTGATATGGCGACCCAATCTGGATCGATGAAAACAAAAAAACTGACAAAATCAAATGCGCCCATTGTGGGAGTGGTGATGGGAAGCCGCTCGGATTGGACGACCATGAAAGAGGCTTCCGCCATGCTCCAGCAGTTGGGCATCGCGCACGAGTGTCGCGTCGTCTCCGCCCACCGGACTCCCGATCTTTTGAGCGAATATGCGAAAGAAGCTGCCAAGCGCGGATTGAGGGCGATCATCGCCGGCGCAGGTGGGGCTGCCCATCTCCCAGGTATGTTGGCTGCCCACACGCACGTGCCTGTGCTCGGTGTGCCGGTCGAGAGCCACGCTCTCCGCGGCCAAGATTCCCTTCTGTCCATCGTCCAAATGCCGGCTGGGATTCCCGTGGCCACATTTGCCATCGGTGTCGCCGGAGCAAAAAATGCCGCTCTTTTTGCCGCATCCCTTTTGGCTGCAGAGATGCCTGCCGTTCTTAATACGCTTTTAACCTTTCGTCAGAAGCAAACAAACGACGTTCTCGATATTTCACTCGATTGAATACGCGAACGGACCGGGCAGAGCGAGGGATCGCCACCGCGATCGAGATTCTACAATCGGGAGGCATCGTCGCGCTGCCAACGGAGACGGTATACGGACTCGCAGGCGAAGCCCTTTCATCCCAAGCCTGCACTGCGATTTTCGAAGCCAAGGATCGCCCGCTCAGCGATCCGCTCATCGTTCACCTTCCGTCCCTCGATTGGCTACCTCGTCTCACCTCCTCTTCCCCGCTCGCCTTGGCGCTGGCTGAGAAGTTTTGGCCCGGTCCGCTGACCATGGTACTACCGAAAAATCCGTGTGTTCCTGATATCGTGACAGCCGGTCAGGATACGGTCGCAGTCAGGATGAGTGCCCACCCCGCGTTTTGTTCCGTAGTCGAAGGCTTCGGTCAACCTCTCGCAGCCCCGAGCGCCAATCGATTCGGCCGAATAAGCCCGACCACCGCCGAGCATGTGATGACCGAACTCGGTGGACGTATCCCTTTCATACTGGATGGCGGACCCTGCCGCCACGGGATTGAATCGACCATCGTTCATGTGCTCGACGATCGATTGCAAATTCTCAGGCAGGGCCCCGTCACTGAGGAACAGTTACGCGAATTTGCTCCCGTCTTTCACGGGCCCGCAGGAGTCACTGCCCCAGGCGGACTCAAGAGCCACTACGCTCCCCGCACCCCGCTCGTTATATCCGACCACCCGATGCCGAGAGGTTCACGCGAGGGATTGCTTTCATGGTCGGCAACTCCCGAAGGCTTTGCGGCGGTGGAACGGCTCAGCCACTCCGGCGACCTATGTGAGGCTGCGGCAAATTTATACGGAGCCATGCGTCGCCTCGATGAGGCCGGTCTCGATTTGATCGTCGCCGAAGCTCTCCCACAAACTGGAATTGGCGCGGCCATCATGGAACGTCTCCAAAAAGCAGCTGCTGACAAATGAACGACGGCAAAAAACTCAACACGCGAGCCAGCGGCATTATTGCGATTGCCGTGATGTGCAGTCGGGTGCTGGGTCTCGTGAGGGAAGTGCTTTTCAATTCCCTTTTCGGAACAGCCGCAATGGGGCTTTTTCTGATCGCCTTCCGGCTACCGAACCTCCTTCGCGACCTCTTTGCAGAAGGGGCACTCTCCACCGCGTTCGTGACGGTTTTTTCTCAAAAGATAGAAAAGGATGGACCTTCCGCGGCTTGGGATTTGGCCTCGAAAATGCTGACGCTGGCCACCGTCTTCATGAGCGCGATTAGCCTGCTCGGCATCGTTTTTGCAGGCCCTCTCGTGAGATTACTCGCACCAGGGTTTGATCCTGCGGATGCAGGCTTCACAATTCTGCTCACACAGATCATGTATCCCTTCATTTTGCTGGTGTCCTTGGCGGCGCTGGTGATGGGGGCCTTGAACTCACGCCAGATTTTCACCGCGCCAGCGATGGCTTCGAGCTTTTTCAATATCGGCTCGATCGCGGGCGGCGTGGTTTTTGGTTGGCTCATGGATCACCGCTTCGGCCGCAATGCCCTTATTGGACTGGCTATCGGCACTCTCGTCGGCGGCCTGCTGCAATTACTCGTCCAGATGCCCAGCCTCCGCCGCGCAGGATTCCGCTACAAACCCGACTTCCGATGGAAAGATGAAGGCATCCAAAAAATCCTCACGCTCATGGTGCCATCGGTGATCGCCGCGAGCGCCGTGCAGGTGAATGTGCTGGTGAACTCCCGCTTCGCCTCCTACGCAGGCGCCGAGGCTGTGACATGGCTCAATAGTGCCTTCCGCCTCATGCAACTCCCGATCGGAGTCTTTGGCGTAGCCGTGGCCACCATCACCCTACCGGTCATCTCCCGCATCGCGGCAGACACCGACACAAGCAGCTTCGGCCCGACATTAGGGAAAGCCATGCGACTCGCTGTGTTTCTCACACTCCCTTCTGCAGTGGGCCTTTGGTTCCTCGCTGGCCCCATTATTGGCCTCATCTATGAGCATGGACATTTCATAGCCGAAGACACGAAGCAGACCGCACTGGCGCTCCAATATTATGCCATAGGATTGGTTGCGTATTCCGGCATCAAAGTCCTCTCGCCCGCCTTCTATGCGATCGACCGCAAATGGACGCCAATGCTGGTGAGCTTCGCCTCTGTTGGGCTCAATCTGGCGCTCAATTACGCATTCATGTTTCACCTCGATTTTGGGCACCGCGGCTTGGCCCTCTCGACCACCATTTGCGCGACGTTGAATTTCACTGCGCTCTATTTCCTGATGATGGGCCCCGCCAAAAAACTCGAGAGCGGCAAGTTTATGGGAACCATTCTGCGTTGCGGAGCAGCCACCGTTCCCATGGCCCTAGTTTGCCAAGGCATCCTCACTGAGATGCCACGAATTTTCCCAAATCAAGGAACGCTTCTCCAAGCCACGATTGTCGCGGCGGGGGTGACCGCGAGTGTGGCCGTTTATCTTGGGG
>RFZT01000109.1 GCA_009920585.1 bacterium | reverse complement strand
TGACCTGCCTTCCCGGTGCTTCGGCGATCTTTGCGAGCAAGGCCGATGGGGACTCACGAGATTGCCAGATTTGCAGCACTCCGAATGACGCCGCCAACGAGAGAAGGAGCCACGCGGTTTTGCGTTTCCAGATCCAGGCTCCCATGGCCAGCGCCGCAACACAAAAGAAGATCGTCGAGGAGAACGACGTAAGCGAAGCCGAAACAATACCCAGCGAAGCAGCGAAGAGTAATCCCGCAAAAGGCCAGCGCCGGAACCATAACGGAGTCTCTCCTGTCATGGCTTACAAAAAACGCCGCTCGTTCCTAGTTGTACGAGAAGGGACTGTAGAGGGATTCCTCATAGCCCGAATCGTAAAACCCGTCCACCACAGGCTCGTTGTAGGCGAAGGGTTGTTCGTCCTGATATTGCTGCGTGTTGTTATATTCCGGCTTGGGCTCGCCATTCCGATTATTGCGGGCTGTGGCGGGAACCTTACCATAGAAGCCGGCGGATTCCTCCAGATAGTTCACCAGTTGGGGAGCGGCCCCAGCGGATTCCAGTGAGGCAATCTGGGCAGAGGAGAAATGGTAAACCCGTCGTGTGCTATTGAGATAGGCTATGACCGTCGAAGACGGAACTCCTTTCACAACGAGGTTCTGGATATCTGCAAAATCGAGGGCCTGGGCGGAGGACATCTTAGACGTGGTCGAGGAGTTCACTCCACGCGAAGTGGCGGCCGAAAGCACAGCCGGACTCACCTTTGTTGTACTCGAGCAACCGATGGTGGCGATGGCGAGGCATGGGAAAAGGAGGAAGAATAAAAAGTGTTTGCGCATGGTGGTGATTCGCTGAGGTGAAGTGAGCGGTTTTTTATTTAGAGGAGCCGCTGACTCATTGCAAACAAAACGCTGCCACCGGGCGTTCCGAAATGTCGAAATGCAAAGGTTTTTCTGCCAGAATTTCAAAAGACCACATTCATTTTTAATAAAACGGAGTAGTTTTCTTGTGAAGAAAGAAAAATGGGCAGTGAGGGGATCGAACCCCCGACCAATAGTGTGTAAAACTACCGCTCTACCGCTGAGCTAACTGCCCTCGATCCAACTCGGCAAAATCCAACATTAGAAACGTGAGAATTTTTGTATCAACAACGAGCGTCTCTGGCAAGCTTCCGAATTACGAAAATACAAACCCTCGCTCTTCGTGTTTCTGTGGCAGGAAAATTCCAATCCACAGAAACAACCGAAGACCACCGTCAAATAAAAATCAGGCGATCGATGGAACAGAAACGGCGACGTCCGTATCGGCAGAATAGTCGACGCCATCGAGACCGAACCCGAAAAGCTTGAGGAAGTTCGCCTGATAGCCGGCAAAATCCGCCAACTCGGCGAAGTTTTCGGTCGTCACGGCGTCCCAGCGTTCGCTGATGAGGCTTTGGACACTTTCAGCCATTTCCCAGTCATCCAAGCGGATTCGCCCAGCCTCGTCGGGTTGGGGATTTCCACTGGTCAGTCGATCACGGAAGAGGCGATCCATTTGCTCGATACATTCTTCATGGGATCCAGCGGCTTTCATGATTTTGTAGAGAAGAGAAATGTAGAGAGGAACGACCGGAATCGCAGAGCTGGCCTGCGTCACGAGCGCCTTGTTCACGGAAATCCAAGCCTTACCCCCAATCGGAGCGAGCTTTTGATCTAGGGCCTTCTGCGCGCGCTCGAGATCTAGTTTCGCTTGGCCAATGGTGCCGTTCTTGTAGATCGGCCATGTGAGCACGGGTCCGATGTAGGAATAAGCGAGCGTCTGAACACCCGGCGCAAGGGCGTTTGCCGATGCCAAGGCCTCCATCCACATCTCCCAGTCCTCGCCACCCATCACGGCCACGGTTTGAGCGATTTCATCCTCGTTGGCGGGATCGATGGTGATCTCATTCACGACACCATTGCCGGTGTTGAGGTTTTTGTTGGTGTAAGATTCGCCAATCGGCTTGAGAACAGATTTCAAAACTTCCTCGGTTTTAGGGTGTGTGCGACGTGGCGAGGCGAGGCTGTAAATCACGCAATCCACTTGCCCTAGGTCTTCCTTGATGGCGGCAATGACCTCCGTCTTCATGGCATCGGAAAAGGCGTCGCCATTGAAGGAGCGTGCGTAGAGTCCGGCAGCGGCGGCTTCGCGTTCGAAAGCAGCGGAGTTATACCATCCAGCTGTCGCAGTGCGGTCACCCTCACTAGCCCTCTCAAAGAAAACTCCGACCGTAGCGGCATTCGAGCCGAAGGCAGCGGCGATACGGGAAGCGAGGCCATAGCCGGTGGAAGACCCGATCACGAGCACCTTCTTAGGCCCGTTGGCGATCGGCCCGCGGTTTTTCACCACGGCAATTTGTTCAGCGACATGTTTCGCGCATCCTTCCGGATGAGCTGTGGTGCAAATAAATCCACGGATTTTGGGAGCGACAACCATAAGACCCCGTATTGTGACCACTGGAATGCAAACGCTCAACTTTTTTGTGAAAGAGAGGAATCCCGTTTCCTCAAAAGTCCATAACACCGGAGCAGGTCGGGAAGGCCCAGTCCGCTTTCCAGCGTGACGGCTGACGGAAGCAATGGAGTTGATCTGCTCAACGAATCCCATAACCGAGAAAAAAACGCACCCAGTGTGGAACACCTCATCACCACCCAGCGGGAACGCTTGCAGGCGATCACGGTTGGGCTTCACATGTGTTTCTATAACGATTGGAGCGCACGAATCGGAGAGCTGATCACCTTGTTCCATGTTTGTGCAGTTCGGGCGCTCAAATCGGTGGCTTGCCCCAAGAAAACTTCCTTCGGGCGTGCGAAGACCTGCAAGGGCTCGGGCCAGTGGACCAAGCCCTGGCTGCGGTAAACTTCGACCCCAATATCGGCATTATCGTCCTTCTTGAAATTTACGCCCTGCGAGTAGAGGTAATAAGCCCCCTGATCTGGGAGAATGAAGGGATCCCGAATACGCATGTCAGATAAGCGTAGAGGGAACTTCTCTGCGGATAGCGACACTGCGGCTAGGGGCTTTGGCTCTTGAGCAGCGTGGAGAATTACGAATGGTGACGTCAACAAAACAGCGCAGATAAGGATGCGTCGTTTTTCATGGCCAGTTTATTTCTAGGGACTCGGATAGATAGCTTTGATCGCCTCAAACCAACTTTGCGCCATGCGCGCGTAGGCCGTGGCGTTGGGATGGTTGATTTTGTTGGAAAAGAGATCGGGGTCAATCGTTCCGTCGGGTTTGAGCAAATTTCGGTATTGGTCCACCGTACCGACCTTCAATCCTCTGCCCTGGAAATCCGGCACCAGTTTTTCGCGGATGGTGGTATTGTAATCCACGATTGACTGCAAAAAACTCGCTTTGGGAGTGATTTGCGCGACGAGAACATGGGCCTGGGGGCATGTAGTGACTATTTTTTCCACAATACCCTGGAGATTTTTCGCAGCGACTGGGCTGCCGCCATCATTGATACCGATCATCAGCAGGACAACATCCGGACGGTCCTGTGTGACCCACTGCTCGATATTTTGGAGAATCTGCGCCGTGCCCCAGCCACCATAGCCGCGATGATGGTCCTGCCCCGACGTTCTCAAATCTGGCGACGGCGTGTTCATCGGCTTGCCAAATCGACCATCCCAAGGTTCCGGAGATTCTCCCACAAATTGGACCTTGTACCCTTCTTGAACGAGGCGCTGGAGAAGATCGCGGCGGTAGCCAAACTCAAAAGGCACCGTCCACGCCGAATTGTCCGTGTATCCAGCCGTGATCGAATCACCAACGCACAGAATGCGAATCGGGTCGTTAGTCGCCGCCTCTCCCGCAAATAGCGAAATTGCGATAGAAGATAAAACAAGAAGTGTTTTTTTGATCATCGATACGAACTGGAAGGTTTGGAATCCCTACCGGCCTTGTTAGACTGGAAGGAATAGTGACAGCGGAATTTCGAATGTCTCGGGGCGATCAGAAGCCGGTCAGTGACCACCGCCGGTCGCACCCTTGAGATAGGTGCCGTAGCCGATGATGATCGTGGAAAGAATGAGCGTGAGGATGCCAAGGACAATAAGCGTGTAGGTTTTCTTCGAGGAGCCTTTCCACTCATGGAAAATCCATCCCCACATCGTGGAGAAAACGATGATCGAGGCCATGTGGAGGGTCCATGACGAAAAGCCGAAGCCGTCGGGATTCGAGCCGCCCATGCGAATATGCCCCATTGAGTAGAAGAAAAACTGAAAATACCAAATACTGCCAGCCAAGGCGGAGAAAAAATAATTCCCCAGCATCGGAATGCGGAGATCGCTCTTGTCAACCACCACCGGGGCCCCGCCGCCACCACCATGGTCACCTCCGGCGGCAACCAATCCTGCGTGCTCAGGAGTGGCTTGAGTGGCAAGATACTGGTAGCCGGTCTTATTTTTGAGGTTGAGGAGAACGCACCAGATGAAGTTCGTCGTGAACCCGCCGAGCATCACCACGATAAGACTCGGGAGGCCGGACCAGAGTTCGTCGGTGCCCAAAGCCACAGAGGCTTTTCCGATCGGTTCGCCCGCAGTCATGCCGAAGCTGAAACAGGCGCTCATGATTCCCGAGAAGGTCGCCACAAGCAGCCCCTTCTTAAAGTCGAACTCTTTGATCGATTTGAGTTTTTCCTCGGAAGGCATCTCCTTCTCTTTATTCGCGCCAGCAAGCGCGGCCACCAAAATGCCAATCATACAGAAGCCTACGCCCAGCAGCGTGATTTTACCCGGGAAGGTCGCCGCGATTTGGCCAAGGGTTTCGCCCACCGGAATGTCGGGCATGAAGGTCTTGAGCAGCGGCGGCAGTAGTGTGCCAAAAGCAGCGCAATACCCGAGCGCTACCCCCATCCCAAGCGACATGCCAAGATAGCGCATCGCAAGGCCGAAAGTCAGGCCGCCGAAACCCCAAAGGACACCAAAGAAGTAGGTCCAGGCTAGGGTGGAAAAAGGCTGACTACCGATCGCAGCAGCGGGATTCTTGGTCAAGATGGAAGCCAAAAGCCATGGGCACACGAGCCAGGAGAAGACTCCGCCGACGAGCCAGTAGGTCTCCCAAGACCATTTTTTGACTCCCCTGTATGGAACGTAAAAAGAACCGGAGGCAAGGCCGCCGAGCCAGTGAAAAATAACGCCGAGAAGTGGATTCATGGTTGTGTTGTAGGGTTGAGATTAGTTGCGGGCGGCCAGCACGGAACGCTCGTAGGCTTTGACTTCCTGGATCCAAGCGGAACCGACAGGAACGTTTTGCCGCCTGCAATATTCGTCCCAGACCGCGCCGAGCGGCAGGGTTTTTGCTTCCTCAAAAAGAGCCAGACGAGTCGTATTGTCACCGGATTTTTCCGCAGCGGACAACTGAGCAGCGGGCTCGAGGAAGGCCGCAAGAAGAGATTTGAGAGCCCCTCGGGTGCCGATGACCCATGCCGCGATGCGGTTGATGCTGGCATCGAAGAAGTCGAGGCCGATGTGGGTGCGGTCGAGGAATTCGCCGCGCACGAGTTCTTCCATGATGGCACGGGTAGGATCGTCGAAGAGCACGACGTGGTCGCTATCCCAGCGCACACCGCGACTCACATGGAGCAGAAGGCGTGGAACGAACTGCAGCACGGACGAGATTTTGTCCGCGAGGTTTTCCGTGGGGTGGAAATGACCAGCGTCGAGGCAATAGAGGAGTTGATTTTTGACAGCGTAGGCGAGGTAGAACTCGTGGGAGCCGACGACATAGCTTTCGGAACCAATGCCGAAGAGCTTGCTCTCGACCGCATCGAGATTGAGTGAGCGATCAACTGGGGCAGCAAAAATCTCATCCAACGAGGCGGCGAGACGTTCGCGCGGAGACTTGCGGTCGAAGGGAATGTCTTTCGAGCCATCGGGAATCCACACATTCGTAACCGCTGGCGAACCAAGCTGACGCGCGGCGTCGGCTGCGATGTGTCGGCAAGCGATGCCGTGCTGGATCCAGAAATTACGGATCGCGGCATCGGGATGCGTGAGCGTGAGTCCATTATCGGCGAGCGGGTGGGAAAAGTAGCTCGGGTTGAAATCCATTCCCATCCCCTTCACTTTGCACCAGTCGATCCAGCTTTGGAATTGGGCTGTCGTATATTCGTTGCGGTCGATTTTTTTGCCGCCCAGATCGGCGTAGCAGGCATGAAGATTGAGGCGATGTTTGCCCGGAATGAGCGCGAGGGCCTTGTCGAGATCGGAACGGAGCTCGGCGATCGAACGGGCCTTGCCGGGGTAGTTGCCGGTGGACTGAATGCCGCCCCCAGAGAGGCTGGCGTCGGCTTTTTCAAATCCGCCGACATCGTCGCCCTGCCAGCAATGGAGGGAGATAGAAACGGCTTCGAGGTTCTTGAGGGCCTTCTCGGTATCAACTCCGAGGTCGGCGTATTGTTCGCGGGCGGATGTGTATGTGGACATAAAAATATTAGCAGATCGTTTCGATGCGGATGCCAAGAAGCGTGGCGAGTTTCGAGAGTTTGTGGGCGATATGACCGACGCCAATGGCGCAGTGGTGGGCCGGGCCTTGCGCGTTCCAATTATTCACGAACGCCCGCGCGCCAATAGGGAAGCTGTAGCGGCTATTGGTATTTCCAATCTCAAAGATCGGGCCGGGAACGGACTCACCCTCAGCCACGAGGAAAAACAGCGAACCTTTTCCATCCTCCACCACGGAAAGCAAGGTTACAGGCCCATGCTTCACAGACATCTCGACGGAGAGTCCGCGACCCACTTTGCCATGATAAACATCCAGCGGGCGGACTTTGATTTTTCCCTCGGCGATGGCGATGTGGCCGGGGCCGTCGTGACCCATCAGGACCACGTCCTCATTCCAATCCATGGCATAGTATTCCGTGAAAGATCCACCGACGCCGAAGGAATCCATGATCTTCATGGCTTGCGCATTCTTCACTTCGTATTCGCCGGCCACAGGAATGCCACGCGCCGTGAGAAGCGAATTGCCGAGAATGATCGAGCTGATTGCATCCTCATTTTCCGGATTCCCAGTGCCCATGTGGTAATAGGCCATCGAGCCGAGATTCCTTTCGGACACTAGGCGGTCGAGCGCCACAGACGTGCGGGCCGCGCGCTCGAGTTCAAACTCCGAACAATCCGGACCAACCTCAAATTGAACACGGAAATCCGCCACCCGTTCGGCAATCTGAGCGGGGGTGACTTCGCGGCGGAGCGCGGCGAGATCTTCGACTTCCACAATCTCGAGATGACCACCAAAGATCGCGCACTGCAACGTGGTGTCGGAATAAATGTCGAGCATCCCATTGTAGTAATGCCCCATCAAACCGAGGCGGTTGTGGGACATCGTGTGCGCCACCCGCGCCGCCTCGATCCATGCGTCAATTTCATCCCAGCATTCGGGATCGTCATGCAAGCGACCGGTCACCTGCTCAAAGGGAATCCCCGAGCGCTTGAGGACATTCGCAATTTCGGGAACCGGACACGCCGAACAATGCGCAAGCCACTCGCCGGTCATCGCCGTGCGGTCGCCCATCTTATTAAAAGTCGTGTAATCGATAGCCATCTCCGGCGAGAGATTCAGCACCACTACCGGCACCTTCGCCCGACGCACCACTGGCAGGACGGTGGAAGAGAGAGCATAGGTCGTGACATGGAGGAATATGATGTCCACATCTTCCT